>CAVGYR010000008.1:0-28100 GCA_963633325.1 uncultured Treponema sp. | reverse complement strand
ATATTATATATATATATATTTGTCAAGTTTAAAATAAAATTAGGCAATCATCTATATATCTAGCACTTTATTTTAAATAGAATATTATTCAACAATAAAGATGATAAAAATACAGTTTTATATTTTTTTATAAAATAAAAAATAAGCATAAATTTCAACAAATTAAAATTTATACTTATTTTAAAAATTATTTAATTAATATAACTTTTCAATACCTTTAATCGCATTTAATGCAAATGAATTATAAGATGTATCAATTTTATGTTTATATCCTAAGTTAACGATTACGCCATTTAAACGTTCAATTTCAGTAATACGAGAATTAATTACATCAAAATACATTGAAGGGTAACTATTACCTACATTATAAGCAGTAGTACGTAATTCATTTAGAAGATCATCTAATTTAATGTTAGCCCCGTCCGCATTCGCAACAGCACAAGCTTCCTCGGCAATGCCTTTTGCAAGCTCATAAATGTAATTATTTTCATAAACAGATTTAATCTTACATTTAAATAGAGAACACAAAGGATAAAGAACAGATAAAGTGATAGCACGCTTCCAAATAAGAGTATTGATGTCTTCGCTCTTTTCACATTCAAATCCAGCTTTACCAAACAATACCTTTACAATTTGTACATCCTTTTGGTCGTCCCCTGCACTACCAATATAAGTAGTACCTTGTCCTGTAACTCTAACTGTGTTAATGTCTTCGTTAACTAAATTAACACGGCTTGAACCTACTACAATATTAGATAAATCTACAAAGCGTGAAATATCTTTAATATTACCTAAACCATTTTGTAAAGTTAAGATGATTGTGTGATCATCAATTAAGTCCATATTAGCTTTTAAAGCTTCTTGAGTTTGTGTAGCCTTAACACAAACGATAACCAAGTCTTGAACTTTCTTATAAGCACCATCGTCATAAACATGGACTTTATAATTAGTTGTTACATCATTTTCTATTAAATTAATACCATTAGTGTTAACAGCTCTGATCTTATTTTCATAATGTTCAAATGCGATTACATCATTATCTTTAGATAGTTTAGCCGCATAATAAGATCCCGTAGCACCAATACCAATTACTGCAATTTTCATTTTTATATATACCTCTCTATATTTATTATAACTTAGTTTGTTATTTTTTTCTATAACTACAAATTAACTACGTTATTTGCAAGTTCAAATAATCTCTTAGTAACTCTTCCACCTTTAACTTTATCATTGTCGTTTGAAATAAACGAAAAATGTTCTAACATTTCTTTAGGTGTTAAATTAGAAGATACACAAATAGGTTTTTTAGATAAATAGCGATAATTTAGGATAGGACCTAATACTTGATCTCTAAACCAAGATGACAAATATTCAGCACCCAAATCATCTAAAATTAAAACATCACATTCTTTAATTTTTTCGATTAATTGTTCTAATTTACTATTTTCATACATTATACCATTCATATATCTAACAAGATCAGGAAAATATACAAACAATACAGTTTTATCTTTTTTAATCAATTCTTTTGCAAGAGATGCTAATAAATAAGTTTTACCAACACCAAATGCGCCGTATAAATATATACCACTTTTTTTATCATTAATATTAGCCACAAAATTAATGCATTCTTTATATGCTCTCTTCTTCGATTCTGTATTAAGATCTACATTAGAAAAACTTGCATCTAGAGTCTCTGTACTTATAAACAAAGTTTGTAATTTAGAAATTTCTTCCTCATCTATTTCACTTTGTTTTAAATATTTACAAGGGCACATTCTAATTGAATTGTTTTTAACAACTTTTGTATAACCTTTAACTGAATTTGCACATTCGTTAAGCGATTTACAAGTTGCACAATGTTTGATACTATCAAGCATTTGTTTATATAAATTCGCGTTAGATTCATTAATGTCATAAGATTTTAATAATGGTTCTTTTTTAAGGGACTCTACAAAATCCGAAACATCTTTTTTATTGTATTCAAAAAGTTTATTTGTTTCCATCTTCTAATCCTCCTAAAAAATCATCCATATTTTTGTCAACCCATTCATTAGTTTCAGGGCTATTTTTATTGTTCTTTTTATTTGATTTGTTATTATCAAATAAATAAGATTTTATCTCATTAAAACTTAACATACCTTTTTCAACTAATGTATTATAAATACTTATAAAGTAATTAATACTTGAAAGCTCTTTATTCTTTTTAACTACATATAAAATTAACAAATTAACGCTAGCACGTTCTAACTTAATTTCATTATATATCTCACTTATTTTTGCGACATTTAGGGCGTTATTATCAAACCCTAAATTAGATAATAATTCAGGTGTAGTAATATTTTCTAAGTCTTTATATAATTCATCATTATTTATTTGTTTATAGGCTAATACTTTTTTAGTATTTGTTTCATTATAAATCTTTTTTAAATAATTTCTAAACACCTTAAAATTAAAGTCATTATATGAAGAAGCTTTATTATAAGCTAAAACAATATCAGTTAAAGAGAGTGAATACATATGGGCATCATTTAAAACATTCTGTTTAAACTTATCACGCATATTATAAGGAATTGGGGATAAATCTACTTCTTTGCTAAATTCTTCATAATCAAAATTTGAATTTTCTAGATTAATATTATTTGCATACACATCAACTTCAAGATCATCTTTAATCTCAATCTTTTTATCTATTTCAATATCAGTAAATACAGAATCAAATGTTTTAGATATATTTTTATATTCATCTAAATTAGTGCTAGGCACTTTAAAAACATCTACAATATTTCTTAAATTAGACTCCCCTATTTTATTATTTAGGTACGAACCTAAAACACCATTTGTAAAAAATTGTTTAGCGCTCGATGGTTTATGTAATACAATCAAATAATTCTCATTTGATTCATAAGTAATTATTAAGTCAAGTGCTTCTAATTTATTTCTTGAAGTAATAAATTTTTTATCAGTAAAACCTAACAAATCTTCTAGTGCGAGCTCAGTAAACGATTCATTTTTATTTTCTTTAAGAATTAGAGAGACTAAAGTCAAATATAGTTTAAATGAATCACTATCTAGTAACGGACCATATAATAAAGAAAATAATGATATATCGCTTGTATTAAATGTTGACTGACATTTAATAATTATTTGTTTATCGTTTCTTTTCATTTTCACTACTATTTAATGCAAGACCTATAAATTCAAATTCACGATTTAATCTATCATAGAAATCATTTATGATATTTTTAGTCTTATTAAAATCGAATATAAAACGACTTGAAATAAAAACATCAACGCTAGATTCATTGATTCTTGTATTAACAACTTTTACGCTTATATCATTATAGGCTGATATTTCAGAATAATCTTTATTAATTCCTAAAATCTCACATCTCATATTTTTTAAAATTTCAGGTATTCTTTCAAGTAATTTAATATCACTAGTTTTATAATATCTTGTTTTTAAAAAATCTGCCTTACTATTTTCACTTGTTTCATAAACCTTTGACATATTTATCTATCCTTTCTAATACCTGTAATATGTTTTCATCAGTTTTACTAAAGTCTTCCTCAGACTTAATTAACATATCACATTTATTTTTTTTCTCATTTAAATCCATTTGACTTTTTATTATCTTTTTTGCAAGAGATTCACTAATGTTATCTCGCTCCATTAATCGTTTTAATTGTATAACTTTTGTTGTATAAACACAAACAGTTAAATCACATAATGTATCAAAACCAGCCTCAAACAATATAGGCGCATCTACAAAGATAATCCCATCGCTTTTTTCAATTTCTTCCTCACATCTTTTATAAATTAAAGGATGTGATAAAGCATTTAAGATATCTAATTTAGATTGATTACTAAATACAATATCTCTTAACATTTTTTTATCTAAGATACCATTAACAAATGTTTCTGGTATATATTGTGCTAAAAGATTAATAAACGTATCATTTTTATATAAATCATGTGATATTTTATCAGTGTCAATAACTTTATAGCCTTTGTTAATCAAGAAACTAGAAACATAACTTTTCCCGCAGGCAATTCCGCCTGTTAAACCTACTACTAATCTCACTTTTGGCATACCTCACAATAATATGTAGAGCGACCACCTAGTCTTACAATATTTAATTTATTATTACATTTAGGGCATATAAATTTAGTATGTACTAATAAATAATCTTGATAATGCCCAAAATGATTTTTAGAACTTGTGAAAGACTTAATTGTTGTGCCGCCTAGGGCTATACTTTTTTTAAATACATCACAAGATATATCAATTAATTCTTTTAATTCATCAATTGTTATATCTTTAGAACTTCTAAAAGGCGAAATATTTGTTCTAAATAAAACTTCATCTACATAAATATTTCCAAGTCCAGAGATAATACTTTGATCTAAAAGTGTTTCTTTTATAGGTTTCTTTTTACTTATTATCTTAGAATAAATTTCTTCTAAAGCTGTGTAATTATTATCTTTTATAATAAATGGATCAGGTCCGACTAAATTTAGAGGGTGTGTAGAAAACATAGTTTCTTCATCTCTTATATACATCCTACCAAATTTTCTTGTATCTTGATAATATAGGTCATAATCATCAAAATTAAATACAACATGAATGTGAGGGTTGTCTATCGAGTTTAAAGGCTCAAAGAAAAACTTTCCTTCCATTCTAAGGTGAGTCAAAAGACATGTAGAATTATCTAATTTAAAAATAATAAATTTTCCAATACGATATACATCTAAAATAGTTCTACCTATCAATTTATTTTTAAAGTCGTCGACATTTTCTTCTAGCATATCGCTATAATTTACACGAACACTTTTAATTGTTCTTGTTTGTAAACATTGTTTTAAATGCCTACAAACACATTCTACTTCTGGTAATTCTGGCATGTTTATACCTCAAACAAAGACGAACCAAAGTCTTTCGATACAACTAATTTAACCTTTAATTTATAAGCTTCAGTCATATTTCTTTCTACAAGTTCTAGCACATTATCTTTTTCATCAGGATAAACTTCAAAAATAAGTTCATCGTGGATTTGTAAAACCATCTTACTCTTAAAGTTACGAGTCTTTAATTCATTATCTATTTTAACCATCGCAATTTTAATAATATCAGCTGCACTTCCTTGTATAGGCGCATTCATAGCTGTACGTTTGGCAAATTCTCTTACCATAAAGTTTTTAGAATTAATATCAGGAATATATCTTCTTCTGTTTAAGATAGTTTTTACAAAAGAATCTTTTTCGCAGTCTGATATAGTTTTATTCATATAATCTTTTATTTCAGGATAATGCATATAATATTCTTCAATAAATCGACTTGCGTCCTTATTAGACATACCTGTTTCCTGAGCTAGGCCGTAAGCACTTTGCCCATAAATAATACCAAAGTTTACAGCTTTTGCTTGACGACGTTCTAAATCACTAACTTCGTCTATATTCTTGTTAAATATTAGAGACGCAGTTGATTTATGAATATCAGAGTCATTGTTAAAGGCCTCTATCAATTTACCTACATTAGCTAAAGAAGCTAGAACACGAAGTTCAACTTGAGAATAATCACAAGATAAGAATAAATTATCTTTATGATTTGGTATAAATATCTTACGAATGTTTTTTCCGTCTAGCGTTTTAGTCGGAATATTTTGTAAATTAGGTTCGATTGAAGATAATCTTCCTGTTTCCGTTAAAGCTTGTTCATATATTGTATGAACCTTTAAATCATCATATATTTGGTCATTTAATCCAACAATATATGTTTGATAAAGTTTAGTTAATTGTCTATATGACAAAATATATTCTACAACTTCATGTTTATCGATAATACTTTGTAAAATCTCTGCACTTGTTGAATAACTTTTCTTTGTCTTTTTAGGATATGGAATATCTAATTTCTCGAATAATACTTCAGCTAATTGTTTAGGGCTTGATATGTTAAATGTATAACCTGAAATTCGATAAATCTCAGACTCAATAAAACTTATGCGTTCTTCAAGATTTTTCTTTTGGCACATCATTTCTTCTTTATTTATTGATATACCTTCTAGTTCCATATCTGCTAAAACACGTGCTAGAGGCATTTCTACATCATTATATAGAGATATTTCATCTTGAGTTTTAATTTTATCTAATATCTTATCTTTTAAAATATATATTGCATAACTCTTTTTTGCAAGATGCGAGTAAAATATATTCTTATCTTCACAAACTTTTCTCTTAACGCCTTTTCCATAAATTTCTTCATCAAAAGAAACATTATAATAATCAAAGCTTTGAGCTACTGTCTTAAATTCGTGTGATGCATAAGTAGGGTTTATCACATATGACCCTAACAACATATCAAAGTCTACACCATTTAGCGTAATATTCTTTTTCTTAAGTAGTGCATAAGTCTTTTTATAGTCAAAGACTGATTTTAAAATGTTTTTATTAGCTAAAAATAAGCCAAATTCAATAGAAGTATCAAGTAAAGATTTATCTATAATATAAGTACCATTTTTATTAGTTAAAGAAATACCTATAATATCTTCTTTGTGATAATTATAATTAAGAGTTTCAAAATGAATACTGCAGTTTTCGTTTAAAATTTTGTGTAAACTTGCTTGATCACTTATTTCTTGATAAGAAACATCAATTGAATCATTTGATTCTAGATTACTTTCCGTATTTTCATTAAGTTCTTTAAGTAGGCCATTTAATTCTAGTTGTTCATAGAATTCTTTAAGTTTTGCATTATCGGCATCTTTCTTTTTCGCATAATCAAGAGTTAAACCAAGTGGCGCATCGCGTAAAATTGTAACCATTGTTTTACATTTCTTAAGCAAATCAACGTTATTACTAAACTTTTCTTTATCGCTGCCTTTAATATTTTCAATATTTTGAATAATACCTTCTACATCTTTATATTCTTTAAGTAATTTAATACCTTTTTTAGGTCCGATGCCAGGAATACCTGAGATGTTATCGGATTTATCACCCATAAGAGCTTTAAGATCAATAAATTGGCTAGGTTCAATTTCGTATACTTCTTTAAAGTGATCAATATCATACTTTTCAAGTTCACTCATACCTTTAAGTGTCATATAAACGGTTGTATTATCATCTATCAATTGTAATAAATCTCTATCTGAAGAATAAACATCGACACTTACATTATTTTCTTTTGCGATTTTTGCAAAAGTACCACATATGTCATCGGCTTCGTAATCATCTATTTCAAATTGAGAAATATTTGAACGCACTAGAAAATCTTTAATGTAAGGTATTTGCATACGCATTTCATCAGCCATGTGCGCACGTCCTGCCTTATAGTCAGGCATGATTTCATGTCTAAATGTATGTTTACCTTTATCAAAAGCTACTAAAAGATAATCATATTCATTATTTTTCTTAAGTGTATTAATCATACGAGCAAATGCGTTAATCGCATTAGTGTAAACACCCTTAGAATTAGGCTTTATTTTAGTCGGATCACCTTGACCAAAATACGCACGATACATGAGTGAATTTCCATCTACTAATATTAATTTAGCCATATTAGCCTCCATTTTTTGAAAAATAGGATTAATTTCTTAATCCTAAATTTAATTTATTTATTCTTATTTTGAGGAAGTTTGATAGGATCATCAACTTCATCACTGTGTTGGTAAATAACAATAGTTTTACCGATTGTTTGAACAACATCAATATCAATACTTTCAAAACAAGCAACTAAATCGTCTAATGTTGTATCAGAATTTTGATTGATAGAAATCTTCATGATTTCGTGTTTCTTTAAATAATTTAGAACTTCAATAATTCCATCCTTATTTAAACCGTCTTTACCGATTTGCATAACTGGTTTAATTTGATTAGCTAATCCTCTTAAATAACTTTTTTGTTTTCCTGTTAACATATTCTTCTCCTTATTGTATATAATCGTCTATTTCTTTTGAAATTTCTTCATTTTCGCTTACTGTTTTATTATATTCTATCATAGTAGTATGATACATTAAAGAAAAGAATATAAATGCAAGTATAGCAAATAATAAAATGAATAAGCCAAATCCTTCAAGCACAAGAGATTCGTGGCTTAAATTTACACTTAAATCATAGAATCCCATGAATAAAAATCCTAAACTAAAAGCGGCTGTTTCTAAAATACCAGCTCTTCTATATAGTTTTTTAGCTTTCTCACATGGATTATTAATATAATCTTTTACAAAAAACTTGTTTGTTAAAAATAATATGGCAAATATAGCATTAAGTACTGCTAATATAAAATATACAACCATTATTTATTATCCTTTCTATAATTTTCATAACGTTTATTGTTTTCCTCATCAAATTTCTTTGAAATCTTTTTATTCTTCTTTTGTTTATCTAAATTGTTTCTAGAATAAAAAGCAGGATCAAATTTATTTAATGCCTTTTTATTAAATATGTAAACAATTACGCATCCTAATACAAACATTAAAATTCCTGATATTAAGAAAATTAAAGTTGTTGTATCAAAATTCTTACGACTAAAACAAATTGCAAGTAAGACAAACGCGCTTACCATTACAAGAAGACCGGCGCCAAAGAAATTACGCCAAACATTATAAAAATCATCATCCCTAAAGCGTTTAAACTTATCAGGAATAATTTTATCACTATCTATAAAAATTAAAATAACTGCTATAAAAAAAGCTAATGCTAAAAAAGCAAAAAATAAAGTACCTACTGACATATCTATCCTTCTTTATTTTATTATAAAACACTTTTTATAATCATTTGTGAAAATTTAATAAATTATTTATCTTTTTTTCTTTTGTATAAATTTACGAGTAAACAAAATGTATAAATAAAATAGTAAACATTCAAAATTACAAATGCATATTTGAAAGAATATGCTAAATTAAATTTTTGGATGTTTATTCCAAAAATTAATACAATTAATAATATCAAAAAAGTAAAAATATTACTTAAAATATGCTTAAAAATATAATCATATAAAAAATCATAAATGTTTGAAGCTATTATTATTAATAAATAAATTATAACAAAAGGAATATATGTAAAATTATAATTATCAATTAAATTATCATGTTTTATACCATTTGTATTAACTCGTACAAATATAGTACCAAATATAAGTAACAAAAGAAACAACAAAGATCTTATTAAATCAAAATGTTTTTTCATATTATACTCTAAAAAAAGTGGAACTAAATCCACTTATCTTTAATATGTTTACTTAATTCAACATATTCCTTTCTTTCTTTAGGATATTCTTTTTCTATATCAAAATTGAATTTTTCTTTTAATTCTTCTAATGTATATTCTTTATCAAGTAAAGTCTTATAATAAGCTTTTAAAACTTTTTGTACAACAACAAACTCATCCGTTCCTCTACCACACTCTAATAAATAAGTTTTCTTTTTATATTTAGCATCTTTAAAGATAAGTTCAAATTGTTTTTTGTTTAAATGATAGATTTGTCTTCCTTTTCTAGCACGTTTAACTTCGTGGCGCGAAATATATAAATGTGTATAAGGAATAGTTGCGGTTTGGCCTTTCTTTTCAATTAAAAGTTCATCTAAGCTTAGTCCGTTATCCGCATAACCAATCAAATGAGCACGGCGGATTTTCTTACCTGATAAGAAATAAACACGGTGTCCCATTGCAAGTTTGATTCTGCTGTAGGCGCTACTACCTAAAATGATTAAACGTTCTAATTCAATATTATTTTCAATATTATATTTTTCTAAAATATCTTCTATTCCACCAAGTCTTTCACAAGCTTGAACAGGATCAGAAACAACATAATTTGTCTTGTTATCTTTATTATATTTAGGTTTTGTAAATCTAATCATAAAGGCACCTCGCTTTTATTTAATTATACAAAAATGTTAATTTTTTTACAATATGAAACATTGTATATGTTTTAAAAAGAGGACCTAAGTCCCCTAAATAATTAATCATGATAATTTGCTTTACTAACACTTATGTTACAACCGTTATCAAAATTTTTGTATTTTTGTTGTAATTTTTTAACTTCCGCTTTAGCATTATTAAATACGCGTTTACGTACATCTTCAACAGCACTTGCAATTTTGTTTTTATCATAATTGTCAAATCCTTGTTTATATGAGACGTACACATCTACATCAAATGTACAAGCTCCTATATAAACGTGAGGAGTTATCTTTATTTCCGCACGACCATGAGCTGTTTCTAAGCCCCATCCTATATTTCTACAAGCGCTATACATTGCGCTTTCAAATGCTGAACCTGTATCAAAATCACGTGAATCATCACTTGTTTTTGAATAAGACGAGCCGCTATATGATGAACTATAGTTTGAAGAATTTGAGCTGCTAGAGTGGCTACTAGAGGAAGAGCCACCAAAAGAAAATCCTGAGCCGTCTCCAAATTCTTCACAAAAGCCACCAATTTGCGTGCGATATCCGATTAGTAAAACCGATAATATTCCGTTGTACCAATTTGAGAAAATATAAATTTTCCTTGGTTCTTTTAAAATTAGAACAAATATTAAAGAAACTACAAAACTTATTATAAAAGCTAAAGGAGTAAAAAAGTGAGTTAATTCAGAGTCTACATCTTTACTAGTAGTTATCAAATATACAGCTGTTAGTGTAGATGCGCTAATAAAGGCCATAAGGCACAACATCAAGCCAAATTTATTTGTATCAGAATTTAAATATTTAATTTTTTCTGCATATGCAAAAGATAAAATTATAAAAAGTATAGATAAAACGACAAAAATTATTCTTTTAACAAGTAAGAAAAAGCCTTCATTTAACATTTCAAAATTTAAAACATCACATAACAATTGATAAATTAGTCCTGAGAAAGCTACAACACAAGCAATTGTTACTGCATTAGTTGCATCAGACAATCCTACTTTATCAGCTATAGAATTTAAAACTATACAAAAAATAATAGAAGTAACAAGTGATACTAAAAATCTAATTAATCTATTTTCTATCATAATAAAACACCTCTTATGTATATTCTACATAAGAAGTGCTTTAAAAGTGCTTATTCTTCTTCTAACATCGATTCTAAATCAGAAATAGTATCTAAATAATATTCTTTTTGTAACATAATATCTTCTTTGCATTCAAAATAATCACTCAAAGGATTAACCTTAAATTTATTTGCAAGATTATTTATATTATCTACTTCAATATCAGTACATATTTCTTCACGTTTATAAAAGTTTTGAAACCAAGCAGGGTTTGACGCACGACTAAGTGCTTCATCATATTTTAAAATTTTCATATTATCTTACTACATCTAAAATTAATTTAGCATCTACTTTATCTTTAGAAATTGTGAATGCGGCTAAAGTCTTTTCCATACTATCTTTAGTATTCTTGCCGTTTGTGTAAATATAAGCTAAAGTCTCACCTTTAGAAACTTTATCTCCTACTTTCTTATTCAAAACGATACCAACAGCAGGGTCGATTACATCAACCATAGTTTCTCTTCCTGCCCCTAGTAACATAGCCGCATGTCCGATAGAAAGGGCGTCAATATGAGACACGTATCCGTCCCCTTGTGATGCAACCTCAACTATTTTTTTAGCTTGTGCAAACTTAGTTGTATCATCTACAAAACTAGCATCTCCGCCTTGTGCACTAACAAATTCTTTAAATTTAGCTAAAGCTTTACCATTTCTAATATTTTCTCTCATAGCTTCTTTAGCTTCTTCACGAGTTTTGAAAATATTTGCGTCTGTTAATTGATAAGAACCAATTTCAAGACATAAATCTAGTAAATCTTTAGGTCCATTACCTTTTAATGTATTGATAGCTTCAATAACCTCAAGTGCGTTTCCTACTGCATGTCCTAATGGTTCTTCCATATTAGTTAAAACAGCTGTCATTTTCTTTGAGCAGTTTTGTCCGATTTGAACCATTAATGAAGCTAAATGACGAGCGTCATCTAAAGTCTTCATGAAGGCGCCACTTCCTACTTTAACATCTAGAACGATAATATCACTTCCGGCAGCTAACTTCTTAGACATAATTGAAGATGCAATTAGAGGAATTGATGAAACTGTTGCAGTTACATCACGAAGTGCATATAATTTCTTATCAGCTGGTGTTAAATTACCTGTTTGACCAACAATTGCCATACCAACTTTTTTAACTTGGGCTATGAAATCTTCAGGCTTGATCGCAATATTGAATCCATTAATTGATTCAAGCTTATCAAGAGTACCACCTGTATGTCCTAAACCTCTACCGCTCATTTTTGCAAACTTTAAGCCAAATGAAGCTACTAATGGAGCTAAAACTAAACTTGTTTTGTCCCCTACACCACCTGTAGAATGCTTATCAACTTTAAGTCCTTCAATTGAACTTAAATCCATGATATCACCGCTATCACGCATAGCTATAGCTAGACTAGTAGCTTCTTCATCAGTCATGCCCTTTAAATAAATAGCCATACATAAAGCACTAGCTTGATAATCAGGAATTGAACCTTCTGTATAACCTTTGATAAAGAATTCAATTTCTTCTTGGCTTAATTTAAAGCCATCTCTCTTTTTTTCAATGATTTCTGTCATTAACATAATTAATCGTCTCCTTCTTTAGGATAAATACCTAAACATTTAATTTTAAAATCATTTGTTGTACTTTGTGTCATAAGTACTTTAATTATGTTTCCTAGATTTTTAATTTGGTCTGAAAATTCTACATAAAAATAGTATTTTCCAAGTCCTTCTTTAGTCGGACGACTCATTATAGCATTTAAATTTATATTATGATCATAGAACAATTTTAACATGTCATACAAAATACCTGACCTATCCGAAGAAGGCATCAAAAGTAGGCTTGCACGAACATAATTGAACTTCTCATAATTGTTGTTATCTTTTCTTTTTCTTAATACTATAAATCTTGTGTAATTATTTGTCTTATCACAAACATTCTTTTCTACATGTAAAAAATTATAACTCGATAACACGTGATTAGGAACGATTGCGGCTGAATCATCATCTTTTAAACATAAATTTAGTGATTCAATATTACTATCGGTTATAACTAGAGGCTTGTTTAATTTTTCTAAATAATTTAAACATTGTCCTTTAGCTTTAAATTGCACGTATATCTTCTTAACATCTTTAATAGTAGTGTTACTAACAAGAGAAAACGAGATTTCTAAATTTAAATCCTTAATGATTTCTAAATCATGTTGGTACATCAAATCTAGGGTTTCGCCTAAATAGCCATCTAAACTATTTTCAATAGGTACAATAGCTAAATCGTCCCCCTTAATACTTTCAATACTTTGTCTAATTGTATTACTAAAACAAAGTCCATTATATAAATTCTCACTCTCTTCGTATTTTAAAGACGCAAAATAAGAATAAGTATTGATAGGACCTAAAACATGTATTCTAAAAGATTCATATAATGGTGCCATCACACCATTTAAAAATTTATAAATAGAATGTTTATTATTAGCTTTATAAGCTGCAAGAATTGCTGAATCACTATCTAGTAAAATAGCTGTATCGTCTTCTAATGCATAAGCTAAATTTGTTTCTTTAGCTTCATCATTAAATATGTATAAATCTTTCTTTTGATAATGAGGACAAAAATATAAGTTAAGAAGCGAGAA
Organism: uncultured Treponema sp.; assembly: GCA_963633325.1. Lineage (GTDB taxonomy): Bacteria > Bacillota_I > Bacilli_A > Acholeplasmatales > Anaeroplasmataceae > JAEELC01. The sequence goes on along the minus strand of CAVGYR010000008.1, from coordinate 14,461 downwards.
CCCATCAACCATTTGATAATTACATACTGTATCTCCATTTAGATAAGAATATGAGTCTCCCATACCTTTTGTTGTATAGATAATAGCACCTGCAGAAATTCCTGCAAATAATTTATTAGAACTTTTATATTTAATTAATAATTGATCAATATTAAATTCTTTAAGTTTTTGATATAAAACGTTTGTATTTCCGCCACCAAAATAAACTACATCAGCTTGTTTAAATAATTCATCAAGATCTTCAAATGTATATTTTTGACTAAATAATTTAACTGTAATAATATTAGTAAGTAAGCCATCAAATGATTTTATGAAGTGATTAATGCTAGAGCTTTTATCAGACATAGCTGTTGGAAAATAAAGAATAGTCGGATTTACTTTTCTTGAAAGTGTAACAATAAGAGTTTCAAGATAATTGCTTTTTAAATCATCATCTTTTCCACCAATTAAAAAATAATGTGCCATTATTTCACCTCAAAACAGTATCCGTAATTTCTAAATGTTTCAATATACGTTTTATATTTACCAAGTTCATTTCTTAACATTTTTACATGAGTATCGATTGTTCTATCATCAGTACAATTACCAGTGTAATGCCAAACATCTCTATAAATTTCTTCTCTGCTTAAAGCTTTACCTTTATTTTTGACAAAATACATCAATAATTCAAATTCTTTCGTAGTTAAATTGTGCTCACTGTTATCTACAATAAGTGTTCTTGTATCTACATTTATTTTTATTGAACCTACTGAAATCTTCTTTTTATCAAACAGAGCAAAATAATTATTAATTTTACTAACTAAAAAAGATATGTTGCCTGGGAACAAAAAAATATCATTAGCACCCTTATCGTAAATAGCTTGGTGATAAAATGTTTCGTTTTTAAATGTGGTAATTGTTATAAAAGAATTGTAATTCATGCGAAAAGTTTCAATCAAGCTAAACCCTGGTATTTCTTGCAAATCATCATGTAATAAAACATAATCATATTTATTTTCGGTATACAATTTATATGCCTCGGTACCGCTCACTGCAGAGTCAACACTATGATTATATTTGTTTACAAAAATATCACGTAAATAAAGATTAAATTGTTTATCTGGATTAGCAACTAATATCTTCATACAACAACTCCATATATTTAAATTATAAATCAAAATATTGTGAAATTAAAGTGAAATATATATTTATCTTTACAAATAAAAATGGTAGCTTATAGCTACCAAATATATTTTTGATTATAAATATGTAATTATTCGCCACTTCTATCGAATAATACCATCCATGCGCCTTTAACAATAATCTTGAAATCCAGCCATAAACTTCTTTTTTCGATATATTTTAAATCAAGATCAATCCATTCATTAAATTTAATTTTATTTCTGTCGTGGGCGATTTGCCATAAGCATAACAATCCACCTTTAACTAAAAATCTTTGTTTTTGATAATTAGTATATTGTTCAACTTCGCTAGGAATTGCAGATCGAGGACCTACAATAGACATTCTTCCTACAAATATATCCCAAATTTGAGGAAGTTCATCAATAGATGTTTTTCTTAAGAATTTACCAAATTTAGTGATTCTAGGGTCATCTTTGATTTTAAATGCAGGGCCGTCAGCTTCGTTTAAACCTTTATCAATAAGTTCTTGTTTCATCTCTTCTGCATTTTTGCACATTGATCTAATTTTGTGGAATTTAATGATTTTACCGTCTTTTCCAACTCTTTTAGAGGTATAAATAGGATTGTGGCCATCTTCACAAAATTTAATGAAAATCATTAATAAAATAAACCAGCCAAATAATATTAAGAAAATTCCTGAGAATAAAATATCAAAAAATCTTTTAAAAAATTGATAAACATATTTTTCTTTGTAATTGATTGTTATTTCACCGTAAAAATCTAATTTTTTCGAATTCATATGATACTTTCCTTATTAATATAATTTACAAAATATAAATTGCAATTTTATATAATTACAATATTTCAAGTCTCACAATTCTATCATACCAATGCACTTTAGTCAAATAAAGATGTTATAGTAGCTTATTATTCGCATTTATAGTGTAATAAATTTAAACTAAACATAAAAGCTTAGACTAAGTAATATCCTAATCTAAGCTATATTATTCAAATTTTTATATTATTTTATTCATTTGGATATTGTTGTTTCATATAATCAAATCTTCTACTTAGCCAATTATACAAAAAGTCTAGTTGTTGTTCTACAGTATCTAATTTAACAACATCATTAGGTTCAGGCCATAAATATGAACCCATAATTTGCCATTTTTCAAAGTTTCTATTTACCGCATTCATATACTTTTGATAATATCCTTCTGAATTTTGAGTATCTGCAAGCGATAATACTTCATTAATTACATTTTCATATGTATATATTTTTTTAGTTACAAGTTCTTTAAATTCATCATGTTTAAGCAACAACTTATAAAAAACATTCGCGCCACTTGCATAAAGTGTTTTATCAGGTGCACACTCCTCGTTGTTACCCATATTGTAATTGCAATTTCCGGCCCCAATATCAAAATCCCAAACAGGACCGGCTTTAAGTTTTCCGTCTTTATCTTTAGTTAGATAAAAAGAAGAGTACCCACAATCTGTATTTGCGAATATTTCTTGGACCAAATAACTTTCCGCAAACGTCTCAACATCAATTAAATTTGTAATAGTTTCCCAACTTGTGCCATTCATCGCCTCAAAGCACGAATCCATATAAGAATTCATATATTTAATGATAGCTGCTGAGTTATTAACAAAATATTCATCTTCAATATCTGGCGTTTTAAATGCAAATGAAGATCCATTACTTTGAAAATACGATACACCTAAAACACCACCATCAGCCTTAATTCTATTAGGGTCGTCAAGTTCCATTAAATATCCTGTGTTGCCGTCTTCAGCTTCAGTTTCATCAACTTCTACTCTTCCATTTCCTGTTTCTATTTGGTCAGTTAAAAGATAGACACCAACATATGTCCCATTTAAATAAACATCGACAAAATTTCGTGCCGGGCTAAAAGCTATAGACGTCATTTTACTTGCAAGTTCATATGCAATCGCATTACGTGATAATGATTTATCAAAGTGATTTGCAAGTAAGACCCAACTTTTAGCTTTGTAATCAGAGCCGAACAAAGATTGCTTTTTATCAAATTTAATCTTATATGGTTTTTTAGGTTGGCCCCATGTTGAGTTTCCTCTACCTTTAACTTTACCACTTAAATTTGATAAATCGTATTGATTATCTTCTGTTCCACTTAATGATATAGTCGCGCTTACATAAGTATCCTTAGAAGTTATGGTCTCCTTATTTAAAGTATTAATTTCTAAATAAGGAAGTTCTAGTTGGTCAATCGAATAATCACCTACTAAAGTAATATTTTCAGTTAAAGGCGTGTTTGTATCAAAATATTCACCATTTAACATCCAACCATTGAAGTTATAGGCTAATCTTTCTGGTCCGTCTAAAATATTAGATAACGTAGACCCGTATTCATAAGATTTTTCTTCGTAAATATTATCATTTACCATATAATTTACTGTTATATAAGTTTGATGATATCCAGCATATAAAGTAATATTATTTAGTACTGTAAATGATGACTCACATATAATCGTTGTATCACTATCTAGATACCAACCTGTAAATGTGTAATCTTCTTTTGTTGGTGTTTCAAATTCGCTAATATCAACTTCTTCACCTTTACAATAAGTCTTATCTTCTATTACATTACCGCCGTTAGTTTCAAAACTTAATGTAACCGCAAGTTTTCCTAGCGATAAATCAGTAATCCAATCTTTTTCAGTGCCAGAATATAAAGGATAAGTTTCTTTATAGATGTCATAGGCGGATTTACCAGTATCGCCTTCATCGCCAGCTTCACCCTTAATATTTCCTTTTTTTATCCATTCGCCATCTTTTTTTAGATAAAAATCATAGTTAGACATATCAATATATGTATCCCCGTCTTTACCTAAATCGTTTGAAGGTAGTCCTTCTCCGTTTAGGACATTAGTACCGTCAACACCATTTGTACCATTAGTGCCATCAGAGCCTTTAATGTTACCGCTTTTAATCCATGAGTCTTCGTCTTTAGTATAATAATCCCATGTTAAAGTATCTACGTAAGAATCACCATTCTTACCAAGTTCACTTGAAGGGATACCTTCCCCATTTAAAAGTGAAGATCCATCTTTTCCGTTAAGACCATCTTTACCATTTTCTCCTTGTATGCCTTGTTCGCCTTGAATCCCTTGTGGCCCAACGACTGGACTCTCATTACAAGAACATAGGCCTAATAAAAAAATGGAGAAACAAATTAAAATTTTCTTTTTCATTTATACCTTACCTTTCTCAAGGCATCAAAAAAGCCTTGGTTTATAAACCAAGACCTCAAAAGGTATAATATAGATTACCCCCCCCCGACAGATTCGGGCGGGAGCAAGGTTTAATAATTAATTTTCTCACAACACGAGAAAATATTCAACTAAAATTTTTTTATGATTTTTGAATTGTTATTTTCAAAACTCCAATTTTTATACTCAAAAATGAAGATGAAATTAATCATCTTCACCTTCGTCACTTATTGTTTTAATCTTTCTAGCTTCTAAACGATATATAGGTCCTTTAGGCGACCATTTTTCTTCGTATTCAGTCATAATATTAAATATATCAGTCTTATGTAAATCAAGGGAAATGTTTGATAAATACCAATCATTTTGAGAGAATGATTCTAAGCTTGATTCAAATAAGCCTCTATTATCAGTTTTTTGGAAAATTTCACCGTTTGTAGGCAATATTTTTTCATATATACTTAAATAAATTCCACTTGTAAGGCGACGTTTTGCATGGCGTTTCTTAGGCCATGGGTCCGAGAAATTTAAATAAATTCGGCTAACTTCATTTTTATCAAATACTTCTTCTAATTGATTCGCATCTAATAAAACTAATCTTAAATTAGGAATATCAAAAGTTAAAACTTTTTCAAGAGTACGTATCAATACTGAATCATATTTTTCGATAGCGATAAAATTTATATCAGGAAACTTTTTTGCAAGACCCATCATAAATTGTCCTTTACCACAACCAACTTCAATATGAATAGGATTATTATTTTTAAATACTAATTCATTCCATTTTGACTTGTAATCTTTAGGATTACTTACAAAATATTTTGAATCTTTGCATAAATCTTCGTATGCATTTTTTACTTTTCTTAGTCTCATTATTTTGTTAAATCATAAATAGATTTAGCATAGATTGCTATTATCTTTTTATAGTCACTTTCATAAATATATTCATTTGCTTGATGATCTACATCTTCTCTACCTACAAATTGAGGTCCGAATGCTACTGCGGTTTTCATAAATTTAGCATAAGTACCGCCGCCAATACAGTAAGCTTTATGTGTATGGTCTCCTGTAGCTTCTTCATAACTCTTAACTAAAGCTTCTACTAAGAATGAGTTAGAAGGTACGTAGTGAACAGGTGTCATTTGTGGCATGTCAAATGTTAAATTTTTAAATTCTTTAACTGAATTGTAGAATTTTTCTCTAATTAATGGTTCCATCTCGTCTGCCGGTACACGTAAATCAAATCCAATTTTAATTCTCTTTTGATCAATTCTAACAACACCTACATTCATTGTAAGTTTACCCATTTCATCGTATTCTTTATTGATGCCAAGTTTAGTGCCAAATGGGTCATATGTAACGTATTTAGTCATGAATGAAGAAACGTTGCTAGGCGCATACTTATCTAAGAATTCAAATAATATAAATGATGCATTAAATCCTTTTTCAGGACTCATCGCATGAGCGGCTACTCCGTATGCATAATATGTTGAATTTTTATATTCACCATTGTAATTGTGTTCTTTTAAGAATTCAAGATATTCTTTTGATAAGTTTTTGCTTAAAGTCATATGTGCTTCTTCAGGGACAATGTTGTATCTTTCTCCGCTATAAAAAGAAACAATAGGACATGTCTCATCTGTTAAACCTACAACATCAACAGATGCATGCGCTTTTTCACCATTAATACATGGGAAACATGCATCAGGAGAAAAACCTAAATCTGGCATAGGATTTTTTGAGAAATAATGTTCAAGACAACGTGAACCTGTTTCCTCATCACAGCCCATAATAAGTTTAATGTTTTTATTAGGTTTAAATCCGATATCTTTTAAAATCTTCATTGCATAATAACTTGCAAGTAAAGGACCTTTATCGTCATTAACGCCACGACCGATAAGTTTTCCGTCCTTTTCTACAACAGTAAATGGATCGTTATCCCATTTTTGACCTGTTACAGGTACAACATCTAAGTGTGCTAAAAGACCTAATGTTTCTTTACACTTACCATATTCGATATGTCCTGCGTAGTTATCAGAATTTAAAGTTTTAAATCCGTCTTTTTTTCCAAGATTAAGCATATATTCTAGTGCTTGTTTATTTCCAAGGCCAAATGGTGCACTTGAGTTTTCTTTATATTCATCAAGTACTGAAGGAATAGCTACTAACTCTTTTAAAGATTGTTTAAATTGATCAAAATATTTTTCTGATAATTCTAAAAAATCTTTCATTTCTAATTTTTCCATAATTATACCCTTTCTATTTATAAAGGACTTAAGAAATAAATTCTAAAGTCCTCATTTTTTAATATTCTTTACCGATTTTTAATTGATAAATTTGATTTTCTAATTCATTTAAAGCTGCAGTTTCATCAGAGCCTTCACATGTAATAGTAATTACAGCACCTTGATATACACCAAGACTCATAACTCCCATAATTGACTTCATGTTGATCTTCTTACCTTCAACTTCAAGTGTAATATTTGAGTCAAATTTAATAGCTTGATTTACTAGATGTACTGCACTCTGTGCATGTATTCCTGTTTCAAGTGTAACTTTAAAATTCTTTTGTACCATAATTTTAATCCTCCTATTTTAAAGTTTTGTCTAACATTTTAATAACATCAGTAGCACTATATTTAAAAGATGCTTTCACATTGTTTCCTGTCACAAAAACTCCACCTGTAGAAATTGCTTTAATTTCATTAAGATTGCATTTTGAAAGGTCTTTAACTAAAACTTTAACCCGAGACCCATCAACAGAATAAGCTTCTATATTTTCTTTAGAACCTAGATTGTCTACAAATTGATTTATTAATTCACTATCAACAACGATTCGTTTCTTTTTCTTTTTAAATAATGAAGAGAAAAATTTAAATAAACCCATAATAAGCCTCATTTCATAAATATTATATTAAAAATAGGCTATTTATTCAAGCGTTTTAATCAAAGTTGAAGTTAAACATATAGAATTTTTAATAATTATTTTTTATGTTTAAAATTGAAATCTATAGTCTAAAATGATATAATTTAGTCATTAAAATGAGGTGTGAATTATGATTGATGAAAGCTTAATATCTAATTTTAAAAAATGGTTTGAATCATACGAAAAATCTTCTATTCCTACTTATGAAGATTTGCCTAATATTTCTTTATATATGGATCAATTAATATCTTATTTAAAGAGAGAAACAGCTATTCTTGAAACGTCTCATGCCGATCAACAAATCACATCTTCAATGATTAATAATTATGTTAAAGCTAAAATTGTTGATAAACCAAATAAGAAAAAATATTCGAAAGAACAAATGGCCGAACTTATTGAAATAATATATTTAAAAAAAGTTTTATCAATTAGTGAAATTAAACAAATTATTAATACAACATATGAAACTACGGATAAGGAAAAAGCTTATAACGAATATGTGGATATTAAAAAACAAGCTACAAAAAAAGCTGTTCAGGACGCAAAAATCCAACTTAATGACATCGATTATAAAAATAAAGATGCGGTTATAAATGCATCTCTTGATCTAGCTGCTAAAGCTAACGCTTATGCAATTATTTCAAAAATGTTACTTCATATGCAAAACCTTTTAGATTATTCTGAAACAAAAGATGAAGTTATTGAAAAAGCTCTTAAAGATCACACCCAAAACAAAGAAATTAATGTAGATAATAAGACAAACGAAAACGATTTATCAGACGAAAATGATTTATAAAAATCCTTCTAAAATAGAAGGACTTTTTTTATAACTTATATTTATTTAACAAATCATCTTTTGCAAAATATGTGAACAAATTATATGATTCAAAATATTTAAAATTCATCATTTCTTTTTTTGTCGGATGAATAAAATCTAAGCTATAACAACTAAGATTATATCCATTTTTTAAAGGCTTAGCACCATACTTTGTGTCTCCTGCTATAGGGTGATTAATATAGGATAATTGGCATCTTATTTGATGATGACGCCCTGTATATAATTCAATATCTAATAAAGAATACCATTTGTTATTAATTTTACAATTATCTAACACTTTGTATTTTAATCTAGACAAAAGTGCTTTATCTTTATTTGAAACATAGCTTTTGTTTTCAGATTCATTCTTAAGTAACTTATTTTCTAAAACTTTTTCACTATCTTTTTCTAAAAGACCTTCGACAACCGCTAGATATCTTTTATTAAATCCAACGTGTTCCCTGATATTTTCCGATAGTCTGCTAGCTGCCTTACTAGTTTTTGCAAAAACCATCACACCACTTGTATTTCTATCTAAGCGGTGTACTAGGCCTAAATATACATTACCTTCTTTATGATATTTTTCCTTAATGTAGGCTTTTAAGCTTGTTAACATATCGACTTCTTTAGATATATCTTCTTGCGATAAAATTCCACAAGGTTTAAAACCTACAATAACATGATTGTCTTCATATAAAATATTCATTAGATAATTTTAACCTGACAACTAGACATAACATCTAGTGCTTCATCGCTTTTTTCTTTTGTTCAACCTGCAACTGCATCTTTATAAACATATACATTTGATTCAGGATATTTAGCCTTTAAAATAAGTGCATTACTAATAACGCAAATATCTGTACATACTCCTAGTATATAAATATTTTTAGGGTCCTCTAAATCCCAACCTAGATAACCAAATGTAGGTTTATCTATAACCTCATACTCTTTGTCTTTAACAAAATCTAATACGTCTTTATCAATATTATGTCCTAAAGTTCCTTTTATGCAGTGGGCTACAGGTAAATTTTTACCTTCATTTGTATTTAAATAATTTGTATCATGAGTATCACGAGTAAATATAACTTTATTGTTATTTTGATAAGCTTCTTTAATACGTGAAATAACATTATCTTTTATTTTAATAGCTTCTTCATTTTTAAGCGAACCATAAGTAAAATCATATTGGTAATCAATTACAATCGTATAATCCATATTATCCTCCTAAATTAATAATATTCTACAATCATAGATAAATATAGTCAAACAAAAAAGGTCTAGTGAATAGTCACTAAACCAATTTCATTATTTTTGTAATGCAATATCTAACACTTCTGAAACGTGATGAACAGGAATAATTGTTAATTTTTCCTTAACCTCTTCAGGTACATCGTCTAAATCACGTTCGTTTTCCTTAGGGATTAAAATCTTAGTTAAACCAGTACGGCATGCGGCTATACTCTTTTCACGAAGACCACCGATAGGAAGAACAGTTCCACGAAGTGTAACCTCACCTGTCATACCTAAGTGTTGATCAACAGGATGTCCGGTAAATGCACTTGCAATTGCAGTAGTTAGTGTAACACCTGCACTAGGACCATCCTTAGGTACAGCCCCTTCAGGGACATGGATATGAATATCACTTTCATTGATTAATTTCTCATCAATACCAAGTTCTTTTGCGTGACTCTTTACATAAGTAAGAGCTGCCATAGCACTCTCTTTCATGACGTCGCCTAGTTTACCAGTTAAAGTTAAAACACCTTTACCGGGGTAGATTGCAACTTCAATATCAAGAGTATCTCCACCGAATTGAGTATAAGCTAATCCAGTTACAATACCGATTTGAGGTACTTCTCTTCCTTCATTGTTGAAGAAAATTTGTTTACCTAAATAAGTATTTAAATTGTCCTTGTTGATTTCAACATGTTCTGTCTTGTTAAGTAATACGTCTTTAATTGCTTTTCTTACAAGAGTTCCGATACTTCTTTGTAAGCTTCTCACACCAGCTTCACGAGTATATCCTTCTATCATTAAATGCATTGCATCATTTGTGATACTAAATTTATCTTGACTTAAACCATTTTGTTCAAGAACCTTAGGTACTAAATAATTGAATGCAATTTGAGTCTTTTCGTATTCAGTGTAGCTTGAAAGCTCAATGATTTCCATACGGTCATAAAGTGGCGCAGGAATTGAATCTAGGGAGTTTGCAGTTGTGATAAACAATACCTTAGATAAATCATATTCCTCTTCTAAGTAGTTATCTGAGAAATGTGAATTTTGTTCAGGATCTAATACTTCAAGCATTGCGCTAGCAGGATCACCACGCATGTTTGAAGTCATCTTATCAATTTCGTCAAGTAAGAATACAGGGTTAACAGTACCTGAGTCCTTCATACCTTTTAAAATTCTACCAGGTAAAGCTCCTAAATAAGTTCTTCTGTGACCTCTAATTTCAGCTTCATCCGAAACACCACCTAGAGAAACCTTAACGAATTTTCTACCAAGTGCATCCGCAATAGATTTAGCTAAACTTGTTTTACCAACGCCAGGAGGTCCATATAAACATAAAATAGTTTGTGGGTTTTTTCCTGTTAACACTTTAACTGCTAAATATTCAAGAATTCTGTCTTTTACCTTAGATAAACCGTAGTGTGTCTTATTTAAAGAATCTTCTACACTCTTTAAAGAATCATTATCTTTAGATTCTTCTTTCCAAGGAAGAGATAACATAAATTCAAGATATTGTCTAATTACACCAGTTTCCGCATTTTGACTTGAAGTCATTTGATATCTTTGAAGTTCTTTCTTTGCCTTCTCATAAATGTTTTTAGGCATTCCGGCAGCTTCAATTTTCTTTCTGAATTCTTCAATTTCTTCTTCAGTGCGGGCTTTATCACCTAGTTCGTTTTGAATAGCCTTCATTTTTTCACGTAAGATATATTCCTTTTGTGATTGGTCAATTGATTCTTTGACATCTTGATCAATTTTACGTTCAATATCTTCAATTTGATTTTCACGACGAATATCTTCAAGAATAAATTTCATTCTTTTTGATAATGAAGTTTCCTTTAAATATCTATATTTATTTGAACTTGTTTTTAAATGTCCGGCAATGATATCAACACATTCTTCGCTCGTAAGACCTGATGCAATTTGTCTCATTACTTCTTCAGGAGTATTTAATAATTTCTTATTATTAGAGATTTCGTTTACAACCGAACGTACAAGAGCTGCTTGTTCATCCGCATTGTCTTCATCTAGAACCATGCTAGAGAATGTTACAGTGAAAAAAGGATTAGCCTCACTGATTTCTTCTAAAACAACTCTTTCTTTTACACTAAACTTTACACGTAAGTTTCCATTTGGTAAAGTTAAGCGAGAATCTATATGAGCAAGTGCGCCAACAGCCTCGATTGAATCAGCTTTAACATCAACTTGTTGGGCATCTTTTTGAACGATTAATACGATATCACCATTAAAATTAGCTTCAGCTTCTTCTAAAGCCTTTATTGAATTTTTACGCCCTACCTCAGTTCTTAATTCGTTACTAGGAAGTGGGACTAGACCTCGCAACGCAAGAGCAGGGTATGCTTTTTTATTTTCTAATTGTTCCATATTGTCACCCTCTTTTTTAAACAATAACTGACTTAATTAGTCAGCACGTATATCATACAATATTTTTGGCACTATTTCAAGCGGTTTGCCAAATATACACAATTTTACACAATTCTTTCTTAAATTAATCTAAATAAGTCTATAAACAAAAAAGAGCTAAAAAGCTCTTCTTTAGTTATTAGATTTCTTTAGCATTAGACATAACTAGGTCAATGAACTTGTTGTAGATATGTTCACTAACGATTTGGTTAAATCTTGTCTTTAATACTTCATCCTTTGTAGAATTGATTTGTTTAGCAATTTCTTCTGCACGAGCATTTAATTCTTCATCAGTTGGTTGAAGCTTTTCAGCAAATGCAACCTTATCAAGAACTACTTGGAATAAAGCTTGACGTTCACCAATCTTACGTGCATTTTCATTGAATGCATCTAAAGTTGTGCCGCTTAATTGAAGTAAAGTTTCAAGTGGGATATTGTAAGCCTTAGCTTGATCTTCATAACGTTTCTTATAGTCATTTGTGAAATTGTCGATCATTGATTGAGGTAATTCAACCTTAGTTCCGTCAAGAATCTTGTTAACAACTTCATCAATTTGTCTATTCTTTTCGTTTTCTTCTTTAGAAACTTTGATTTCATCTTTGATTGAAGACTTTAATTCATCAACAGTCTTGATACCGTCTTTGTTTAAAGTTACAACGAATTCATCGTTTAATTCAGGTAACTTGTTTTCTTTAACAGAATTAATAGTTACTTTGAATACAGCAGCTTTTCCTTCTAATTCTTTAGCTGCATAAGGAGTAGGGAATGTTACGTTAACATCTTTTGTTTCTCCACTCTTCATACCGATCATTTGATCTTCAAATCCAGGGATGAATTGGCCTGAACCAATTTCCATTTCATATCCTTTAGCTGCGCCGCCTTCAAATGCAACACCATCTACAAATCCTTCGAAATCGAAGTTAGCTGTATCGCCTTTTGAAACAACTTGTTCAGCCTTTTCAGAAATTGTACCTTTGCTCTTTAAAATAGAGTCAATACGGCCTTCAACTTCTTCTTCAGTTACTTCAGTATTCTTCTTAGCTACTTCAACACCCTTGTAAGCACCTACTTCAAAATCAGTAGGGAATACATCAAATGTGAATGTTAATTTGAAACCGTCTTTTGAATCAATTGTTCCTTCAATATTAGGGATTAATTGAGAAATTACACGACTTCCTAATTCCTTATCAGAAAATACTTCTTTAGAATATTCATCACATAAAACATCAAGTGCTGTTTCATATAATGCAGCTTCACCGAACTTCTTGTTGAAGATTTCGCGAGTTACATGACCCTTTCTAAATCCTGGAATTGTTACATTCTTACCAGTCTTTTCAAATGCTTTATCTAAAGCTTCTCTAAATTTATCGTTAGTAATATCAAAAGTTACTTTTGCTTTACTTCCTGCAATAAATTCAACTTTCATATCAGTTTACTCCTTCTAATGTACTTATAGTACAAATTATTTACTTATAAATTTTATCAAAGTTTAAATTAATTGTAAATAGATAGAAATACACACAGAAATAAATTTTGTAGTCAAATTTAATTATTTTTAAGCTAATTTAGCAAAAAAAGAAAATTTCCCTGTAATTAATACAAGGAAATCATACCTCTATTGTAATATATCTTGTTGTTTATTTTCGCCTTTTTCATCAGGTGTGATAATACGATCTTGTTTTTCAATCTCTTTATCGTGGCTCTTCTCACCTTTTTCGGCTTCTTTTTGTTTTTTCTTTTCTTCGCGAGCTTTTTTCTTTTGTTCAGCTTTTTTCTTTCTTTGTTCGTTATGGTTTCTATATTTAGTATAATCTACGCCACCTTCACCAAGTAAGTAAGCACCACTTGCGAATGCTAGTACAACCATAATCCACGCAAGGTAATCAACCTTAAATGCATTAGTTACAAATACTACAACACCAAAAGTTAAGCATGCAATGTTGATTAGATAATTCTTTAAATTTGTAGGTTCTTTTAATAATGAAGAACATACAGTATAAACAATACCACGTAAATAGAAAACAACACCTAGGAAGTAATGGAAATTTTTTGTAGTAAATTCAGTTAAATCATTTCCGCTTTCGCTAAAATTAAATCCACCAAAGACAAGTAAGCAGCCAATAACTAGATCTACAATTATTTCTACTACACCTAGAAATTTAGCCCATCCTTTTTTAGTATATTTAAAAGTAGGATAAATTCTATAAATAGAGAATACTGCAACTATACCACCAAATATACCAATGCAAACACGTTCTCTAAGTTCTTTTTCAAATATAAAGACAAATGCAAGTGCAACTAAGACAACTCCGCCAATTAACTTAAACCAAAACTTCATATCAAGAATTGGGTTATAAGTTTTGTAATCTTTAGATTCTTTCTTAGCTTTCTTTTTAGGTTCTTCTTCAGCCTCTTTTTCTTCTGTTAGTTCTTTTTCTTCTTTAACTTTCGCCTTTTTCTTGTCTTCTTTTTCTTTTATATCTTCTTTTGATTCTTCTTTATTAGTATCTTCATTTATTTCAGACATTGCTTTACTGAATTCAGACTGAGTGTTTTCCTCTACCTTTTTATCTTCATCAGTTTTTTTATTTTTTGTGCCTAAATCATCTACTTTTTTATCTTCAGTCTCATTAGACTTTTTATCTTTTTTCTTATTAAAAATGCCCATAAATAACCTCCTACTC
>CAVGYR010000007.1:0-30011 GCA_963633325.1 uncultured Treponema sp. | reverse complement strand
AAACACAAGCAGGAGATATCTCAGCTTATATCCCTACTAACGTTATTTCAATTACTGATGGACAAATCTTCTTACAATCTGATTCATTCTACAAAGGTATTAGACCTGCTATCAACGCTGGTTTATCAGTATCACGTGTAGGTGGTGCTGCTCAAACTAAGGCTATTAAGAAGGTTTCAGGTACACTTCGTCTAGATTTAGCAAGTTACCGTGAACTAGAAGCTTTCACTCAATTTGGTTCAGACCTAGATGCATCTACTAAAGCTCGTCTTGATCGTGGTGAAAGAACAGTTGAAGTCTTAAAACAAGGCTTACACGAAACTCTTCCTTTCGAAAAGGAAACAGTTATTCTTTATGCTCTTGTACATGGATTCCTTGATAGAATCGATGTTAAAGATATTAAGAGATACGAATCTGAATTATATCGTGATTTAGATGTAAATGCGGATGGTAAAGCTATTCTTAGCGAAATTTCATCAACTAAAGCTCTTCCTAGTGATTTAAATACTTTAGATAGTTACTTACAATCATTTAACAAGAGATTCTAAGGAGGGGCCTATGGGAAACTCTTTAAGAGAAGTTAAAACACGTATTGAATCTACAAAGAGTACTGCTCAAATCACAAAAGCCATGCAAATGGTAAGTCAGTCTAAGGTAAAAAAAGCCGATAAAGCTTATGAAGACTATCAATCATTTATGCAAAATATTTCTTCAATGGTTGCTTCTGTAGTTGCTAAAGCTAAAGGAAATTATGAACATCCTTTAATGAAAGATAGAAAAACTGCTAAAGTTTGTTATCTAATCGTTACTTCTGATAGAGGTCTAGCTGGTGCATATAATGCAAATATATTTAAAACATTAGAAGCCCATGCTGCTAGCCATACACTTCCTAAAGATAATATTTACGTAGCTAGTGTTGGTAAAAAAGGATATTCATATATTAAGAGAAACAACTATAAAACATTCTTAGATCACCCTACTTTAGTTCGTGATGATGTAATGTTTTTAGATATCGTTCCTCTTGCAGAGGCTATCATTAAAGATTATCTAGCAAATAAATTTGATAAATTAGTGATTGTTTATAATCACTATGTAAATTCACTTACTCAAGAACCTAGAATTATGCAATTATTACCTATTAAAGATATTAAAGGTGATATTTCTAAGGTTGATTATGAGTACGAATCAGGTATTGAAAATACATTAGACCTTATGTTACCTCAATATGTTGAGGATATGATTTATGGAGTAATACTTGATGCTAAATCATGTGAGCACTGTGCAAGAATGAATGCAATGAAGAGTGCGACAGATAACGCTAATGAAGTTATCGATAAATTACAATTATTATATAATAGAGCACGTCAAAATGTTATCACTAATGAATTAATTGATATCATTTCAGGTGCTAATGCAATAGGAGGTAAATAACATGGACGGTAAGATTGTTGAAGTTAAGGGTCCTGTAGTAGATGTTGAATTTGCTAAAGAACTACCTAACATAAACGATGCCCTTGTATGTAGAGTTCCTGCTAGCGAAAACAATGGTGTTGAAATTAATTTAACACTTGAAGTTGAACTTCACGTTGGTAATCGTGTTGTTCGTTGTATCGCAATGGATTCTACAGATGGATTAGTTCGTGGTATGAAAGTTGAATCTACAGGTGCACCTATTTCTGTTCCTGTTGGTGAAGTTACTCTAGGTCGTATGTTTAACGTATTAGGTGAAACAATCGACGATGGAGAAAAAATAGATTCTAGTAATCTAAGAATGCCTATTCATAGAGATGCTCCTAAACTTGATGAATTATCTAACAAAGTAGAAATACTTGAAACAGGTATCAAGGTTATCGATTTACTGGCCCCATATATTAAGGGTGGTAAAGTAGGTTTGTTCGGTGGAGCCGGAGTAGGAAAAACAGTATTAATTCAAGAGTTAATTCACAATGTTGCTGAACAACATGGTGGTATTTCTGTTAACGTAGGTGTTGGTGAAAGATCACGTGAAGGTAACGACTTATATGCTGAAATGAAAGAAAGTGGAGTTTTAAATAAAACTGCCATGGTTTTCGGTCAAATGAATGAACCACCTGGTGCTCGTATGAGAGTTGCCCTAAGTGGTTTAACAATGGCTGAATATTTTAGAGATAAAGAACATCAAGATGTATTATTATTCATTGATAATATCTTCCGTTTCACACAAGCTGGTTCTGAAGTTTCTGCCCTTTTAGGACGTGTACCTTCAGCCGTAGGTTACCAACCTACACTAGCTACAGAAATGGGTAAGTTACAAGAGCGTATCACATCAACTCGTGATGGTTCAATTACATCAATTCAAGCAGTATATGTTCCTGCTGATGACTATACTGACCCAGCTCCTGCAACTACATTTGCTCACCTTGATGCAACTACAAACCTATCTCGTAAGTTAACTGAGGAAGGTATCTATCCTGCCGTTGACCCATTAGCTAGTACATCTAGAGCTTTAAGCCCTGAAATTGTTGGTGAGGAACATTATAATGTTGCTCGTGGAGTTCAACAATTAATTCAAAGATACAATGAATTACTTGATATTATCGCAATTCTTGGTATGGATGAATTAGGCGAAGAAGATAAACTTGTTGTTACAAGAGCTAGAAGAGCTAAATTATTCTTATCACAAAATATGTTCATTGGTGGACAATTCACAGGTATTCCTGGTTCGTATGTTCCTGTAAGTGAAACAGTACGTGGCTTTAAGGAAATCCTTGAAGGAAAGTGCGACGATTTACCAGAAGAAGCATTCCGCTTAGTTGGTACTATCGACGATGCACGTAAAAAAGCTAAAGAAATTCTTGAGAAAGAAAATAACTAATGCAAGTAATAGTTTCAACCCACCAAGGACAATTATTAAGTGATGAGTTCGATTATATCGTTTGTAAAAATGAAAACGGTGAGTTTGCTATCATGAAAGGACATATTCCTACAGTTTCAGTTATAGGTAAAGGAATTGTTAGACTTAACTTTAAGGGAAATACTATTTTCCTTGCTGTTGAAAATGGAATTCTTGAATTTAAAGATGAAATTGTAAGAATTGTTGCTCAAGGTGCTGTTCTAGGCCGTACTAAAGAAAGTGTTATTGAAAACCTTGAAAAGGCTAAGAACCAACGTCTTGAATCTAATAGAAGACAATCTGTTGATTTTACAGAAAAAGAGAAAGAACTTATTAAAGAAATTAAAAAGGCTAATGCCGGTAACTTATAAAAAAATAATCCTATAGGATTTTCCTATAGGATTATTTTTTTGTAAGACCTAAATATTCTTTATCAAGGATTAATACGCCTTTTCCTCTTGTTACATTTTCAAATTCTTTTAAAAAGTAAGGTAGACAATTTTTAGGAATGCCTATTTGTAAATCGACTTTTTCACTAAATCTTTCCTTAATAACTTCATATTGGTTTATTGAATCTAATAATAAATTATATTCAGGATAACTAATTGAAATAAGAACTTTTTGTAATCTAGTTAATGTATATAATGGAGACTTTTTAACAATCTCACTAACACTTTCAGAATATGCTCTTACAAGTCCCCCCGCACCTAGTAAAATACCACCAAAATATCTAGTCACAACTACAATAACATTTGTTAGATTATTTTTCTTTAAAACCTCTATCATCGGTGCACCTGCAGTTTGATTTGGCTCTCTGTCATCAGAAAATTTTTGTATCTCTTGATTTTCTCCTATTATATATGCAAAACAATTGTGAGTCGCATCATAATACTTTTTTCTAATTTCGGATAAAAAAACAGTAGCTTCTAATACACTTGATATGTGTTTAATTGTTGTTATAAATCTCGATTTATTAATAATTATTTCGTTTTCTATTGTATCTTTTATTGTATTCATATAAATTCTCACTTATAAATAGTATAACATAATAATTAATTTTTGTTATTTTAAATACCGATATCTAAAGTATATAAGCCTTGCATTTGTTGATTTAAAAAGTAATAAATGTTAAAATATGCTAAATAAAGGAGTACCATATATGAAAAGAATTGTATGTACAACCTCTACAAGCTGTCTAGATTATTATAAACATGATTATGATATAAGAACAATTAGAATAAAGATAGATATGGGAGATCATAAATTTAAAGATGATGGAACTGATATTAAAGCAGATGAATTTTTCCGTGCTATGGAAAACGATTCTCATTTAGTCCCTAAAACAAGCCAACCATCTTTAGGTGAACTTATTGAATTCTTCGAAAAATTAGCTGATGAAGGATATCAAGAAGCTATTGTAACTACTATATCTTCAAAATTATCCGGAACATATAACGGTATATGTCAAGCAAAAGATATGTTAGAAGATAGAATCAAGATTATTCCGTTTGATACTAAAACAGTATGTTTTAATGAAGGGTATTTTGCACTAACGGCTGCTAAGATGATCGGAGAAGACAAAACAACTGATGAAATTATTTCGCATCTAGAATATTTAAAAACAAGAGTATCTATTTTCTTTGCGGTTGATAGTCTTGAATGTTTAGTAAAGAACGGAAGATTATCAGGTGCTGCAGGTTTACTAGGTAAATATTTAAAGATAAAACCAATTTTACGTGTTGAACCAGATGGTACAATCCAAGCCGTTGAAAAGATAAGAACGACTAAGAAAGCTCTTGAAGAAGTAGGAAACTACTTGCTTGAATATACTAAAGGCCATAAATATTATGCATATATTGTATATACTGGTACACAATTGAAAGATTTCTTAGTCACAACTTTAAAAGAAAAGTTTGGTATTGAAAACTTAGATGAACGCCCTTGTTCACCAGTTGTAGGTTGTCACGTAGGAGCTAATGCAATAGGCTTAGGCGTATTTTTAGAAGATTAAAATAAAGGGGAGGGAATCCTTCCTTTTTTTGAGGTAAAGATGAATTATTTAGAAACTGCGATAGAAGTTCTTAAAAAAATTGAATCAAATGGATTTGAAGCTTATATTGTTGGCGGTTTTGTAAGGGATTATTTGTTAAAAATTGATTCAAATGATATCGATATTACAACAAGTGCTAGTATTAGTGATTTACAAAAAATTTTTGAACATATTTCTTTAAAAGGTGAGAAATATGATGGTATAATTGTTTGTGAAAATAGTTACGAATTTGAAATAACATCTTTTCGTCGCGACTTAAATTATATGGATCACCGTCACCCTATAGTTGAAAAAGCTAATACACTTGAAGAAGATTTAATTCGTAGAGATTTCACTATTAATGCGCTTTGCCTAGATTCTACTTTGAATGTCTATGACTATCATGATGGGTTAGTTGACTTAAATAAAAAAACAATAAGAACTATTGGGGACCCTAATAGAAGATTTAATGAAGATGCGCTTAGAATACTTAGAGCATTTTACTTTATTTCAAAACTAGATTTTGATATTGAAGAGAATACGCTAAAAGGTATTGAAAATTGTGCTAAATTTTTGGCCTTTTTATCAAGCGATAGAATAAGTGAAGAACTTAGTAAAATTCTAAAACAAAAATATTACAAAAAAGGATTAAATTATTTAATTAAAACAGGTTGTATTAATTACTTAAATGGTGTTGAGAACGCAATAAAATTAATTGTTAAATCTAATTACGGATTTAATTTTCTTGAAGTTCTAGCACTTTCTACTTATTTAAAAAATGATGTCTCATTTTATAAACTTTCGAGTAAAGATAAGAAATTTATTCAAAACGTATCTAATATTATAGGTGAAGAATTTGATAACTATATACTATTTTCTAATGATATTGAAGTTTTAAAAAGCGTTAATAAAATTAATCGGTTGTTAAATTTTAACTACTTAGAAAATTTAGAATATAAAAAAGAAAATCTTAAGTTAAAATGTGCTAAAGATTTAGCAATTAAAGGCTTTGATTTAGTTGGTATGGTAGAAAATAAAGAAATCAGTGAATCATTAGATTATTTAATTCGCTTAGTATTAGATTCGAAAATCGAAAATGACAAAGAAAAATTAATTGATGAAATTAAAAGGAGAAAATAAAATGTCTCAAATTATAAAATCTACTATTTATGCTCGTGTTAAAGGCGTAAATACTTCAGATAATATGTTAAATATATCTTGTGAAACAGCAGATAAAGTTATTATGAATATTAAAACACAAGATAAAACAAAAGTTATTGAACCTAACTTTATTTATAAATTTCAAATTGCTCAAAATGATAATTCTGATAGACCTGTTGCTTATTTAATGGAGTCTACAAAGATTAGCGATATTTGCGATTTAGAAGAAGTGGATAGAGTTTACAGAATGTTTGACAATAGAAATCCATTAAGTTTAGATGAGATGGTTTCTACTATATATTCATATATTGAAAAAATTGAAAACAATGTATTACATGATATAACTAAAAATCTTATCGATAGATACAAAGATAAGTTCTTTGTTTACCCCGCCGCAACTAAATTACACCATGCATATATTGGAGGTCTAGCATATCACACAATAGGTATGCTTAAAATGGTTGATACTTATGTAGAAAATTATAGCTATTTAAATAAAGATTATTTATATAGTGGTGTGATTTTACACGATTTAGGAAAAATTATTGAGTTTAGTGGTGTTGAAAATACTGAATATAAACTAGAAGGACAATTTTTAGGCCATCTAGTTATTGGCACATATTTTGTAACTGATGAGGCTAAAAGATTAGGCTATGAGAATACAGAAGAAGCGCTTTTATTAGAACATATGATTATTTCTCACCATGGTCAACCTAATTTTGGCGCTGCTAAAAGACCTCAAACTGCTGAAGCTTTGGTTTTATGGTATTTAGATACAATTGATTCAAAACTTCGTGTTTTAGGAGAACAATTTGAACTAACAAAAACTGGTGAATTTACAGATACAATTGGTGTCTTAGACAAAGTTAAATTTTATAAACATAAATAGGGTTACTTTTGTAACTCTTTTTAAATTCTTGTGATATTATTTTAGTTGTTTGGAGGATGTGAATTTATGAGAACTTTAATTAATGAAGATTTTAATGGCTTCAAATGTGAAGAATTACCATATGATAAGTTTCATACAGCGTTAGGTGAGTATCATCATTTTGAATACGGAGATATGGGAGATTATTATGATCCTATACCACTTCATAGATGGAGAAGTATGGACGGCACATGGCTTATTGTTGAGGAAGATAATGTAAAATATTTAGAACAAAATAGAGGAGATAACTGTGGTGAAGATGCATTTAGAAATGTATACCCAACTTTAGTAAATAAAAAGACCATATATGCGCCCTACACTATGTCTTTTTCAATAAGAGTATTTGAATTTAAACATTATTGTGGGATGGCTTTCTATTATTTAACAAGTAGAGATTATTACTTTTTAGCTCTTAAACCTAATAAGGTCTCACTTTTTAGAAGAATAGATGAGGATATCGAAGAGATAAAATCATATCCTATATATTTAGATGATTTAACTACATATAACTTTAAATTAATATTTAATGAAAATAGTGTATTAGTTTATATCGATAATTTGATGATTATGAACGAGAATATTGATTTTAGAATCGGTAAAGTTGCATTTGTGGCTAAGTCACTATGTAGATATTCTAAATTTAAAGTTGTTTTAGATGAACAAAATTACACAAAGCACTTAGAAAAGATAAAAAAAGAGAAAATAAGTCTAGATCTTAAGAAAAGCACTATTCCTCCTATCCGCCTTTTAAGAAAGATTAATTTAAGAGATTTTGGATGTGGTAGAGAACTACGCGTTGTGCACGATAAAAACAAGACTTATTTCATATTCATGCAAAATCAAAAAAGATATATTAGAGATTCGTTTGCACGAATCGGCACAATGACTTGTATTGATATTGATGGACGAATTTTATGGCAAATAGGTGAACCTAATAATAGTTTTGATAATTCATACATTTCTTGTGACCTGCCTTGTCAAGTTTATGATATAAATAATGACGGAAAATTAGAAATAATATACGCCCGTGATTTTTATATCTATATAAGAGATTTCTATACACTAAATATTATAAAAAAATTTCCTACGCCTGTTGTCGATAATGATCCTTTGTTTAAAGATGAACCATTTCATAGACTTAACGTTGATATGATTCAAGTTGCGGATTTTGAAGGACTTGGTTATAAAGGAAATCTAATTATTAAAGATAGATATCAAAATGTTATAGCTTATGATACTAATTTTAATGAGTTATGGCGATATCATA
Source organism: uncultured Treponema sp. (assembly GCA_963633325.1). GTDB lineage: Bacteria > Bacillota_I > Bacilli_A > Acholeplasmatales > Anaeroplasmataceae > JAEELC01. The sequence goes on along the minus strand of CAVGYR010000007.1, from coordinate 21,754 downwards.
ATAAGAACACAGGGCATTTCCCGTTAGTTTACGACTTTAATAACGATATGAAAGATGAAATCTTTATTGGATATGATCTAGTATCTAGTGATGGTAATATTTTAGTCGACCTTCCTTTTAATAGTGACCATACCGATGAAATAATATATGCCTCTCTTAAAAAGGGCGAAGATAAAAAACTTATTTTAGCATCGGGAAACGAAGGCTTTAATATATTTAATATTGATGGCACTCTTTTTAAACATAATGAAATAGGACATGCACAAAGAGTATCGGTTGCGCCATTTAGAGGGAAAGAAGATGAATGTGAAATATGTGTTACATCATTTTGGGGATGTAACGGTATAATTTCTTTATACGATTCTTCGTCTAAACTTATTGCGCGAAGAGAAATGATGGGAAACGGAAGCGTAATTACCCCTGTTAATTATGACGGAGTACATACATTGATACTTACATATCCTGATAAGTCTGGTGGTATTTTAGATGATAAACTAGATACTGTTATTGAACTGCCAGAAGACGGACATCCGACTGTATGTATGGATGCGTTTGATATCGATAATGACGGAATTGATGAGATATTAGTTTGGGATAAAGATATGATGTATATATATAAATCTTCTAAGATTCTAGGCACTAATAATGATTATTTGCGTTACCCTAACGAAGCAATGAGCAACTACAGAGGCGAGTACTTAATGCCAAAAATCAAAAAGAAAATATTTGAAGATTAAGCTTATAAAAGTATTATATTTTTTATTAAAAAAAGTGATAATTAAATGCATTTTATTTGGTTTCATGATTATTGCAATTTGCATAATTAAATGATATGATAGTATTTGCATAGTTTTATGTCTAGAGACAAAAAAGGAGACTTAATATGAATAAAGTCTATAACAAAAATAATAAAAATAATAAAGTTCTTAGAACATTAGGCCTTACAGGAACATCATTATTAACTATATTTTCTCTTGCAAGTTGTAAGAAATCTGCAGATATTTACAGTGCAATTGACTCAAATAGTACATATAGCCAAATCGGAGACTATAAAGTCACTAACTATGACCTTTTTAAAGAATTAGCATGGTCAAGCGCAAGCCAATTAGATAGTGATATTAACGATGCACTAGTAAGTTCATACTTAACAGAAGTAACAGATGCAGTTGAAAATAGTGATACTGATTCATATAAAAATCACCACGATGATTATGTAAATAAGCTTCGTGAGATTTTAATTGTTGATATCTTTGGTGTTGATAATATGGACGCATATTATAAGGTTAACAACACTGATACTGTTTCTAAGGAAATTGCGCAAGGAATTGACAACTTATATACAAATTATGGTATTAAATTAACTAGAGATGAATTGATTTCTTTTGCAGGTCTTGATTCAACTAGCGTTACTGGTATGTTACCATCATGTATCGAGAATAAAACTCTACCTACATTAAAGTATGAGAGTATGTCAAGTGCACAAAAGTCTGCTTTAAAACATTATTACAGTACTTTAGCAAAGAAATTATTTGCCTTAAATTATTTAAATGATGCAATTAGCGACTACGAAACAGACAATAATAAAAATGTAGATATTTCAAGCAAGAATTATTCTTATTATTACACTGATAGCAAAATTATTTCTAAATGGAAGACTGAATATTATTATAAATATACTATTGCCAATGGTCTAATGTTAAGATTTGTTTCTGAAGACGAAATAACTCAAACATTAAAAACATTCGGTGTTAAGTTATATAATGGTAGTTTCTACTTCATCAAACAAGATGGTATTGTAGAAGATGGTGCCGTTAAAAATATGAGTGATTCAGATTATGATAAACACTATTCTAACTTTGACTTTACTTTACCTTCAAATGAACAAAACAGATCTAAGTTAAATAATTTACAAGTTCTACAATTATATGTAGAAATGTATAATTATCTTTATACTTATAGAGAAGCTCTTCCTAACACAAGCGCTGTTGTAGAAGCACGTAATCAAAACAATACATCAAGTAGAAGAAATATTACTCAAACAATCATCAACTCAAACGAAGATTTAACAGAAGAAGAGTTCTATAATCAATATTTAAAATCATCTAGTTCTTATGAAGAATACATTAAGCATGTAGGAACAGAGATGACAGAAATCAGTGATTCTTATAGAAATATGTTATATGAAGACTTAGATGATTATTCATATAGTACTTCAGGCACTAGCCATAACGATTTCTATTACATGAATTATAGATTTAATATTGATACGACTGAATTAGATTCTTTAGGATATTCATTGTATTACAAAGCTGATGCAAATGGTGATATCACACAAAAAGATTCTGATGGAAAAGACGAAAAAGCAGATTCATCTACAATTGATAGAACACGTTCAGCTTCTATCGTTAGTGCTGTATGCGAATTATTAAAAGATGATGAATTAACAAGTACATATATTACTAATGCAATCAATGAAGCTAAGAAAGATGCTAAAATCTCAATTTATGACGAGTCAGTTTCTATTGCATATTCTGTATCATATAGTGATTACTACTCAAAGACTTGGGGTAAATCAAATGATGATAATTTATTAGTTAAGGTTGAATATGATGATAATACATATGAAATCAAAACTAGTACATTATATAAAGAACTTGAAACAACACTAGGTTTAACCACATCAATTGATATGTTAACTAAACAAATAATTAAATCAACTGATGAATATAAGAAAACTGAGTCTAAAATTGATGAATATTATTCTCAATTAAACAACGTTTTAACTTCGTTCTCTAATGGTGGTTTAAGTTCTTATGGATACGACGCAAGTATTGGTAAATATAAGTTCTTAATGACTTATTTCCATAGTTCAGATGTAAATACAATTATCAATGATACATATAGAATTAATGATGCAAATACTGCAATCTTATCTGACTATGCGTCTGACACAAAATTAATTAACTTATTCGAAAAATATGCAACGCAAGCATATAACAATACATTTACTGTTTCAGCTACAGATTTATTAGTCTATGTTGACTTTGATGAAGACGAAAATCCTGATAGATATTTTGATTGGACAAGAGAAGTTACAATTACTAATATTGACGGTACAAGTGAGACTACAACATATCAAGCACTTGCAAAAGAATTAATTAATCAAATTTCTAACATTATGAAACATAGTTCTGATACATTTGCGACTTCATTAACTAATATTGTTAGTGAATATAAAGAATCAGGAAGATTTAGTAATGGTTATGATTCTAAAGTGGATGCGTCAGGCAACTATGATCCTACTAATGCAGAAAAGTATTGGGCTAAATTCAAGAGAGCTGGCTTACAAATTAAGACTACTGAATATAGTTCAGTTACAAATTCTACTGAATCAAGTACAGTTCCTTATGAAATCCAAAATGAATTAATGGATATCTATAAGAGAAGCGATTTCATCATCAACGATGCAGCTCCTAGTGAATATCTTGATAGCCTACCTTATAGTGCAACAAAAAACGGTTTATCAACTAACGAAGGATATAACTTAATTGTTGTAACAAGTGCTACAGTTAATGCAAGTGCTAAATTTGAGGATAAAGAAGATTTAAATAATATTTATTCTAATTTATATTATTATTACAATGAAGAATTAACTTATATTGCAAATCTTTACAATATTGGTGATACATTAACTCAAAGCCAAATCTTAGCTTATATTCTTGAATATGCGGATAATTCTACAAGTGAAACAATCCCATCCGCTATTTCAAGTGCGTTATCTTCATTCTTTAGCCCTATTTATACAAAATATACTTCTACATCTTGTCAAAGAGAACTATTAATTTACTGGTGTGAAAACAAGACTAATTCAACATTTACATTCACTAATAGTTTAAATGCGGATGCTAGTTACTATTATTTTGCGGATGGATCTAAAGAACTTTATGGCGATAGATTTAATAACATTAGAGATATTAATAAAAATAGTGCAGATAGCTATTCAAGCACAAGACAATTTGAATATGCATCTGTATATGACGACTTCTGGGGCGACCTTGAAGCTTATGTAAATGCTAAATATAATAAGTAGGAGGTGTGAATATGAAAAAAACATATAAAAGAATAATTGGATTAACATCACTTTCACTTATTGCACTAACACTTGCTAGCTGTGACTCAAAAAGAAATACAAAAACACCTACAGGTACGCTTGATTTGTCTAAAACTTATGCAAGCGTACAAAATGGTGACAAAACATATTCTTTAACTTATGAAGAAATGTATAACAGATATAGAACTAATGGCTATTCAACAATGTTAGCTGAATTAAAGAAAAAAGTTTTATCTAAAGAAATGTCTGAAGCTACTTATGCATCTAACAAAAAGAGATATAACGACGCAATCATTAGTGCTATATTTGGTTCATCTTCAATTTCTACATTCACTTCATTACACGAAACAGATGATGAAACATACGAAGAAAAAATTGATTCATTTATAACAAACCAATTAAGCGATAATGGTTATGATTATTCTAATTTAAAAACTCCATTAAAGTCATTATATGCAAAATTGAAAACTTCTGATAAAGATGATTTTGATTTTGATATTAGTGAATATCTAGGACAATCTTGGCCTGAAACTTTAATTGACCAATACAAATATAATGTTGCTTGTTATAATCTATCATTAAAATATGTAAAACAATTTGCGAATAGCGAAAAGATTTATGATTATGAAAATGAAAAGATGATCACAAACTCTAATTATATTAAAGATGAAAACATTGAATCTTCATACAAATCTACATATTATTCATATAACAAGACAAAAGCTATCATTATTAAGTTTAAGAATAACGCAGAAGCTGAAAAATATGTTGAAAAGATTAATGAATCAGTTGGTACGTTATCAGATACAAACAAAGAGGCTTGGTATTTAGCTTTATATAACGAATATCATAAAGATAAGAAACAAATTAGTGCTGATACTTTATATGATGATGAGAATGAAAAAGAAACTGTATTCTACAAGGACGCAAATCATACAGACTTATCAAGCACATATTCAACAGATCTAGAAACTTATGTATATGATACATTAGAAGATGGAGATTATCTTGCAGCTCCTCGTAATATTGATGGTTCATATTACATGGTATATAGAAATAATGTTACTTATTATTATGGTAATGGCGAAGGCGAAGATTATTCAACAGTATCAAGTGAAAATGTTGATAATTTAGGCAACAAAATTGAAGATTCAACTGGTGCACAAGTTACACTTAAAGAATATATTAAAGAAAAATTAATTGAATCTAAGGCGAGTGAATCTAACGGTGATACATTAGTTTTAAATAGAATTAAATATAATTCTACTATTGAAATTTATGACCCTGTATATGAAAACCAATTCTATAATTCATATAGTGACTATTATAGTTTCACAAAGAATTTTGATTCTAACTTAATTTTCAAGGTTACTTATACTGACGATAATTTCACACATGATGATACAAGTGATGATACATCATTTGATACACAATCATATTCAGTAAGTGAATTCTTTGATAAACTAGATAAAACTGAAGGTGTATCTAATGCAATTACTTTATTACAATATAAGTATTTGTTAGACACTGACCTTCATTATATGATTCTTGATTCTACATGGGATGGATATAAGGATACAGCTAAGGAAACTATTTCTAACTTCAAAAAGAATAAGACTGCTTATTCTAAGAAAATGGGATTAGACAATTATTTAGTATTAACTTATGGTATTACATCAGGATCAAGCAGCGAAGACGCACTTACAAATTATTTAAGAGGTCAAGCTTTAGTTAACTCATACTATTCTTATTATGGTTACTTTATTGCGGATAGCGAATCAGAAACAGGTTCTACTTTTGCAGACTCAAATAATTTATTTAAAACATTAAAGAAATATAGTGATACAGTTTATGACAAATATTATTCTATGTCTGTAAACCATATTTTAATTTCTGTTGACCCAGTCGCAAATGGTACTCACGTTGACCCTAGAAATTATATTGAAGATTTAAATAAGTTAGATAGTACAGGCGAATTAACTAAGAAGTTTAAACAAGCTATACTTGAATTAACTCAATTACTTTATAACGAGTTAGACGCAATTACAGCTACAAGTACAACTGCAATGACTTATCTTGCAAAAACTTATAATAATACTGCTTATGATTATAAGCTACAATCTAACACATATGGTTATACTTCATGGTCAGATTTCAAAGATAAATATTCAGAATTTAATTTCTATTTAACTGCTGAAGATTTAAGTGAAATTACTACTTCATCAAGTTCTAGTTATGTAGAAGAATTTAGAGATTATTTACAAGAAGTAGCTAATAAGATTGCAAGTGATACTTCAATTCAAGATAAGATTGAAGATGATGAAGCTTATTTATGGAAAGAAGATTTAACTCAAGAAGATGCATTCGATTCTTTATGTGAAACTCAATATGGTTATCATATTCTAAATATTTACAAATATACTGAAAAGAGTAGTTGTAAATTTGAATCTAGCGATGATACTACATCATCAAGTTCATCTTACAAGAGATGGGCTCACCAAGAAATTACTGTTTCAGAAAAAGATCCTGATACAACAAAAGATGATTTAATTGTATATGCAAGCGGATACTCATCAGAAGATAAAGCTAGTATGGAACAATTATTCATCTACTTCATGGAAAATTCTTCAACTGATGGAGTTACTTCAATGAAGTCAAGTTTAATCAGTGCTGTTAAGACATATTTCAGTGATGTAATGACACGTTACACTGGTTCAACTTTCCAAGCTTATAGATTATTACAACAAGTTTGTGGTTATAGTAATTATGATAAGACTGCAAAGACTTATACATCTTTAAAATTCTTTGATCAAAATGGTAATGAGTCAAGCGATAAGGCTACTCAACTTGTTGCTTATGTTAAAGAATTAAGAATAGCTTGTGATTCAAGCAAAGAATTAGAGGAAGATTCACAATATTATGGTTGGTTTGATGAAGATTTCACAACTGACTTTAGTAAGTGTTACATGTTCCACTATGATGAATAATAAGAAGCCTTCGGGCTTCTTTTTTTAAGGAGTTTATATGAAGATATTACAAATAGCATCGGGCTCAAGCGGGAATGCGACCTACATTGAAAATAAAGAAAATAAAATTTTAATTGATTGTGGTGTCTCTAAAAAAGTCATATGTGAAGGACTTAATAAATATAATCATTCTCTAGAAGATATTGATGCCCTCTTAATAACTCACGAACATATCGATCACGTAAAAGGCCTTGTACCGTTTTATAATGCGAGCCTTGCTAATATTTATTTAACAAAAGGAACATTTGATGGCCTTAATCAAACTACTAGAGAAAAGATTGAAGGTAATAGAATAAATATTATTAAAGCTGATAATGTTTTTAATGTTGGCTCATTTAAAATTACAGTCATTAGAACATCACATGACGCAAGAGAACCTATTGGCTTTCTTATAGAAAGCGATAATGAAAAACTAGTATACATTACTGATACAGGCTATGTACACGAAGACTATTTAGAAATTCTTAAAAATGCAAATGCATATATATTTGAGTCTAATCATGATCCGTTAATGTTAATGACTAGTCAAAGAGATTATCATACTAAAATTAGAATTGCCTCAGAATGTGGGCATTTATCAAATGAAAATAGTGCCTATATTATGACTAAACTAATAGGTGCGAATACTAAATATATTATGTTAGCTCACATGTCTAGAGAATGTAATACTAATGAACTTGCACTATCAACATATAAAAGTGTTTTTAGTGATGAACATGTATCGTTTAATAATACAAAATTAATATGTTTAAAAGATTCACTAACTGAGGAAATTGAAATATGAAAATAACAATTATTAGCGTAGGAAAATTAAAAGAAAAATATTTAATTGATGGCATTAGTGAATATGCAAAACGAATTTCAAAATATGCAAATGTTAATGAAATTGTGTTAAAAGACGAGCCAATTCCTGATAAAGCAAGTGAGGCAATCGAGGCTGAAATAAAAATTAAAGAGGGTAAGAAGATAGTTGAAGCTATGACTTCTAACTCCTATAAAATTGCCCTAGATTTAAAAGGCGAGATGTTAAAAAGTGAAGAGTTAGCTTTAAAAATAAAAAATATTCAAACTTATAATAGTTCCCACATTGTTTTCATTATCGGAGGATCTCTTGGTTTATCGAAAGAAGTAATTGAAAATTGTGATTATTCACTTTGTTTTTCAAAAATGACATTTCCTCATCAATTAATGAAATTGATACTTTTAGAACAAATTTATAGAGCATTTAAAATTAATAATAATGAAACCTATCATAAATAAAATTTGTGATAATTTTACCGAATAACTAAATCGATTAAATTGACTAAATATTGCAAGAGTGATAATATATTTACGGTAGTAGGTTTATTCGAAACCACTTATAATTCCGGAGGAAAATATGGAAAATTTAAACAATGAATTATATGCCAAAATTAAAGGAAACAAGAGACCTGAACGTCCTGTTAAGGTTCTTCAATTTGGCGAAGGAAACTTTTTAAGAGCTTTCTGTGACTGGATTATTCAAACTATGAATAATAAGGGTGTATTCAATGGTAATATTGCTGTTGTACAACCAATGCCATTCGGCCGTGTAGCTGATATGAAGAAACAAGATGGTCTTTATACATTATATTTACAAGGTAAGCAAGATGGTCAAAAGGTTAGAACTCATGAAATCATTGACTCTATCTCTGATTTAATTGACCCATTTGCTGAATATGACAAGTATTTAAGCTATGCATCTAGCAAAGATCTTGAATTTATTATTTCTAACACAACTGAAGCAGGTATCGCTTATGATGAAACTGATACTGATTTCACAACTACTCCTAAGTCTTACCCAGGTAAGTTACTTGCATTTTTAAAGAAGAGATATGATGTATTTAATGGTTCTAAAGAAGTTGGTTTATATATCCTTCCTTGTGAACTTATTGACCACAATGGTGATACATTAAAAGAAGTATTAGTTAAATTAGCTCATACTTGTGGTTATGATGATGCATTCATTAACTGGATTACTGAAGCTAATAAGTTCTATAATACATTAGTTGATAGAATCGTTCCAGGTTACCCTAGAGACAATGCAAGCGAATGCGTTAAAGAATTAGGTTATGAAGATAATTCAATGGTTGTTGGTGAAATCTTCCACCTTTGGTGCATTGACGGAGACGATGTTAAGGCTCTTGAAAAGGTTCTTCCTGCACCTAGCGCTGGATTAAACGTATTATACGTTGATTCAATCGTTCCTTATAAGCAACGTAAGGTTAAGATTTTAAATGGTACTCATACTGCAATCGTTCCTGTAGCTTATTTATCAGGCATTGATTCAGTAGCTGAAACTATGGCTGACCCTCAATTAGGTGCTTATGCTAGAAACTTCATGTTTGACGAAGTTATCCCTACAATTAACATTCCTCATGATCAAATGGTTGCTTATGCAAATTCCGTTATTGAACGTTATGAAAATCCATTTGTACATCACTTATTAATGTCAATTGCACTTAACTCTGTAACTAAGTTTAAGACTCGTGATCTTCCTACATTACTTCAAAATGTTGAAGCAGGAAAGACACCTAAGCACTGCATGTTCTCTTTAGCAGCTTTAATTGCTTTCTATAGAGGCGTAAGAAATGGTGAAGCTATTGATCTTAAAGATGATGCATGGGCTCTTGAATTCTTCAAGAACGAATGGGCTAACTTTGATGGCTCAAAAGAAGCTTGCACAAAGATTGTAAAAGACTTCTTAGGCTTAGAAAAGCATTGGGAACAAGATTTAAACAAGGTTCCTGGGTTAACTGACTTTGTGTCAAACGCATTATATGAAATTGAAACAAACGGAATGCGTAAAGCAGTTACAAACGTTTGTGGCGAATAATTTTAGGAGAATTTAAATGATTGATTACATTATTATTAATCCAATTGATAATGTAGCTGTAGTTCTTCGTCCTTATAAAAAAGGTGAGATTGTTGAAGGGGTGACTCTACTTGAGGACATCCCTCAAGCTCACAAAGTAGCACTTGTTGATATTAAAAAGGGTGAAGATGTAATAAAGTATGGTAACCCTATTGGACATGCAACACAAGATATAAAAAAAGGTGAGCATGTACATACTCACAATGTAGCTACTAACTTAGACGATATTATTGAATACAAATATGAACCAAAATATCCTAAAGTAAACGGATATGTTTCTGATAGAACTGTTGAAGTTTACGAAAGAAAAAACGGCGAATGTGGTATTCGTAATGAATTATGGGTAATTCAAACTGTAGGCTGCGTAAGCGGAATTGCGGGAAGAATTATTGATAATTTCAAGAAAACTTATGACACTAACGACATTGACGGCGTATATACATTCAATCATCCTTTTGGTTGTTCACAAATGGGTGGCGATCTAGAACTTACTAGAACATATCTTCAAGATATGGTTAAACACCCTAATGCAGGTGGTGTACTAGTCCTTGCTTTAGGTTGTGAAGAAAATCAAGTTGATAAGTTTAAAGAAACTTTAGGCGAATATGATGAGTCACGTGTAAGATTCTTAACTCTTCAAGAAGTAAGTGATGAAATCGGAGAAGGCACTAAATTACTTAAAGAACTTTATGATAATATGAAGAATGATAAGAGAGTTACAAAACCTTTATCAGTACTTCGTATCGGTTTAAAGTGCGGTGGTAGTGATGGTATGTCTGGTATTACAGCTAACCCATTACTAGGTCGTTTCTCAGACTTCTTAACTGTTAATAATGCGACTAGCGTATTAGGCGAAGTTCCTGAAATGTTTGGTGCAGAAAAATTATTAATGGCTCGTTGTAAAGATGAAGAAACTTTCAATGAAACTGTTGATTTAATCAATGACTTCAAGAAATATTTCAAGGATCATAATCAAGTTATTTATGATAACCCATCTCCTGGTAACAAGGCTGGCGGTATCACTACTCTTGAGGATAAATCTTTAGGTTGTGTTCAAAAAGGTGGTGCTGCAAAAGTTATGGGAGTTATTCCTATGGGCGGAAGAATTAAGAATAACGGTTTAAACTTAATCTCTACTCCAGGTAACGACTTAGTTGCAGTTACAACTCTAGCAGCTGCAGGATGCCAAATGGTATTATTTACTACAGGTCGTGGAACTCCATTCGGTGGATTTGTACCTACTATGAAGATTGCGACTAACACACAATTAGCCGAGAAGAAATCAACTTGGATTGATTTTAACGCAGGTCAAATTGTTGATGGCGTATCTTGGGATGAAGCCCTTGAAAAGTTTATCGATTTAATTTGCGATGTTGCAAGCGGTAAGAAACTTGCAAAAAATGAAGAAAATAATTTTAGAGAAATCTCAATCTTTAAAGACGGAGTAACTCTATAATAATAAAAGGAGATATTAATTATGGTTAATTTTATGGATGATGACTTCTTATTAACAACTGAAACAGCTAAGAAGTTATATCATGAACATGCAGAAAAGATGCCTATCATTGACTATCACTGCCACCTTCAACCAAAGGAAATTTATGAAGACAAGAAGTTCAGAAATTTAGCAGAAGCTTGGTTAGGTGCTGGAGACAGATATGGTGACCATTACAAGTGGAGAGCTCTTCGTGCTATGGGATTTAGCGAAGATTCAATTTCAGGTGTTGTACCTGGAAAGAGCTTAGAAGAAAGCGATTACCAAAAATATTGTCAATTTGCTGAATCTATGCCTTACTTCGTAGGTAACCCATTATATCATTGGAGCCATCTTGAAATGCGTAGATACTTCGGTATTTATGATGTAATTAATAAACAAAATGAAAAGAAGATTTGGGATGAAGCTAACAAGAAGCTTGAAACATTAACAGCTCGTGAAATGATGTACAAGTTTAATGTAGATACAGTTTGTACTACAGATGATCCTTGTGATGATTTACATTATCATAAGTTAATGGCTGAAGATAAGACTTTAAAAGTTAAAGTTCGTCCTGCTTTCCGTCCTGATAAAGCAATCAATGTTGAACTTGATTGGTTTGGCGAATGGGTAGAAAGATTAAGCAAAGTTGTTGGTTATGAAATTAAAGAATTATCAGATTTCACTCGTGCTTTAGCTAGCCGTATTGATTTCTTCCATGAAATGGGTTCTCGTCTTTCTGACCATGCGCTTGATGTTGTTCACTATGCACCTGCAACTTATGAAGAAGCTAATGAAGTATTCAAGAAAGGTTTAAAGAATGAACCTGTAAGTGATCATGAACAAGACATTTATAAGGGATACATCATGGTATTCTTAGGCGAAGAATATAAGAAACATGGTTGGACTCAACAATACCATATTGGAGCTCTTCGTAATAACTCAAAATCTATGTTAAAGGCTATCGGACCTGATACAGGATTTGATGCAATTGAAGACTCAGTTTATATGGAAAAGTTATCTGCATTATTAGGTGCTCTAGATGCTAAAGGTGCTCTTCCTAAGACAATCTTATATGATTTAAACCCTCGTGATAACTATGCATTAATGGTTCTTGCTGGATGTTTCCAAAAAGAAGGATATAAGAACTATGTTCAAGTTGGTACAGCTTGGTGGTTCCTTGATCAATTAGATGGTATGAAGCAAAATATGGAAGCTATGATGCAAGTTTGCGTAATGGCTCAATCTGTAGGTATGTTAACAGATTCTCGTTCATTCCTTGCTTATCCACGTCATGAATACTACAGACGTTTACTTTGCCAATTATTTGGTGAATTAGTTGAATCAGGTCAATATCCTGCATCAGAATTAGATACTTTAGGTCAAATTGTTGAAGATATTTGTTACAACAACGCTAAAGAATATTTCGGATTCTAATATCAATATTACTAGCATCGTATGGTGCTAGTTTTTTTATTTCATAAACCTTTACCACTTAGTTTATTCTATGATAAAATAGAAAAGGTGACTTTTATGAAGAAATATATAATAAGTGAAGTTATTACACAAATAATAGGATTTATAATCTATCTAGTTATTTTATTAAATAATCAAAATCATGAAGCTTTAATGCGTTTTAACTATATTACAAGCCTTATCTATTTTGGTTATGTAATATTATCAATACATATTGTATTTATTTTAATTAAACAAATAAGACTTAAAGAATATCTAGGTAGTAAGTATGATAGTATGTTTTCATTTTATGCAGTTATAGCCTTTGCATTTATTCATATGTTATTAATTTATTATATAAGCGATGAAATACTTGAAAAGTATCTGGCTATATTTATTATTTTAATACCATTTATATATTCACTTTTTATAAGTCTTGGTATTATATTTGAAAAAAGAGATAATAAAAAATTAAAAAGTATAAAGTAAGGAAAACTAAAAATAGATAATAACTTTTATTATATTTTAAATTGTGATAAAATAATTTTAACTTTTTTAAGGAGTGTTATTATGGAATATAAAACATTTAATCATAATGAAATAGAAAAGAAATGGCAAAAATATTGGTCAGATAATAACACATTTTTTACTGATACTCATGATTTTTCACGTCCTAAGTATTATGTTTTAGATATGTTCCCATATCCATCAGGTCAAGGTTTACACGTAGGTCATCCTGAAGGTTATACTGCAACTGATATTGTAGCTAGAATGAAACGTATGCAAGGATATAACGTTTTACACCCAATGGGCTTTGACGCTTTTGGTTTACCTGCTGAACAATATGCAATTAAGACAGGAAATCACCCTGAAGGCTTTACAAAGAGAAATATTGAAACATTCACACGCCAATTAAAAACTCTAGGTTTTTCATACGATTGGTCGAAAGAAATTTCAACATGCGATCCTTCTTATTATAAGTGGACACAATGGATATTTGAAAAATTATATGAAAAAGGTCTTGCAAAACAAATCGATATGCCTGTTAACTGGTGTGAAGAATTAGGCACGGTACTTGCAAATGATGAAGTAATTGATGGTAAGAGCGAAAGAGGAGGATTCCCTGTTGTTCGTAAAAATATGAAACAATGGGTTCTAGATATTCCTGCTTATGCGGAAAAACTATTAACAGGCTTAGATAACATCGACTGGCCTACTTCAACAAAAGAAATGCAAAGAAACTGGATTGGTAAATCTGTAGGTGCTCATGTAAACTTTAAAGTTGATAACACTAATGAGACTTTCACCGTATTTACGACTCGTCCTGATACCCTTTTTGGTGCGACTTATTGTGTTCTTTCTCCTGAACACCCTCTAATTGATAAGATTACTACAAGTGAACAAAAGGCCGAAGTAGAAGCTTATAAAGAGGCTGCAGCTAGCAAATCTGAAATTGAAAGAACAGGCGAAAAAGGTGAGAAGACAGGCGCATTTACCGGTGCTTATGCAATTAATCCTGTAAATGGTAATAAATTACCTATTTGGGTTTCAGATTACGTTTTAATAACTTATGGTACAGGCGCAATCATGGCTGTTCCTGCTCACGATACTAGAGATTATGCATTTGCAAAAAAATTCAATTTACCAATTATTCAAGTTCTTGAAGGTGGAGATATAAACAAGGAAGCTTATACTGAAGATGGTATCCATATTAATAGTTCTTTCTTAGATGGCTTAAACAAAGAAGAAGCTATTAACAAGATGGTTGATTATCTAAAAGAACATAATATTGGTGAAAAGCGTATCACTTATAGAATGAGAGAATGGGTATTTGCTAGACAACGTTATTGGGGTGAACCTATTCCTGTTGTACATTACAAAGATCATGATGAATTATTACCTGTTGATGAACTTCCTCTAGTTTTACCTGAATTAGATGACTATAAGCCAAAGGTTAATGGTACAGCTCCACTTGAGAATGCGACTGAATGGAAGAAATATACTAATAAAGTAACTGGTGAAGTGGGTAAGAGAGAAACTAACACAATGCCAGGTTCTGCCGCTTCAAGTTGGTACTTTATGCGCTACATTGATCCTAAAAATGATAAAGAATTTGCAGATCAAGAATTATTAAAGCATTGGATGCCTGTCGATTTATACGTAGGTGGCCCTGAACATGCTGTAGGACATTTATTATATTCTCGTTTCTGGACTAATTTCTTACATGACGAAGGATTGTCTCCTGTTAGTGAACCATTTAAAAAGTTAATCCACCAAGGTATGATTTTAGGTGAAAACGGTGAAAAGATGTCTAAGAGCCGCGGAAACGTTATTAACCCTGATGATGTAGTTAACGAATATGGTGCAGATACACTTCGTTTATTTGAAATGTTCATGGGGCCTCTAGAAGCTGCTAAACCATGGTCTACATCAGGCTTAGATGGAGCTCATAAGTTCCTTGAAAGAGTTTATCGTTTCGTAACAGATGAACAATATAAGTCAAGATTTGTGTCTGAATATGACAAGACACTTGAAAAGATATATAATGTAACAGTTAAAAAAGTTACAAGTGATTTTGAATCTTTAAACTTTAATACTGGTATTTCTCAATTAATGATTTTCTTGAATGAAGCATATAGAGCTGATAAGATTTATATCGGATTTGTAGAAGGATTTGTCAAATTATTATCTCCTATTGCACCTCACATTTGTGAAGAATTATGGCAAATTTTAGGACATAGCACAACAATAGCTTATGAACCATGGCCTACATATGACGAAGCTAAGACAAAAGATAGTACTGTTACTTATGCGATAAGTATTAATGGAAAAGTTAGAGATAAACTTGAAGTTGAAGTTGAAACTAGCAAAGAAGAAGTCGAAAGACTTGCATTCTTAAGCGAAAAAGTTAAACAATATACTGAAGGACATCAAATTGTAAAGGTAATTGTTGTACCTAAGAAAATTGTTAATATTGTTATAAAGTAATTAAGGACTTACCGAAAGGTAAGTTTTTAATTTAGAAATAAAACTAACGGGGAAATAAATTTGCAAAAATATTTTTAAAATTTTATTGACAAAAAGTGCTGTATATTATAAAATATCAAAGGTACATTTTTTAATAATAATAAATCCACAAATTTAGTCTTAAATAATGTTTATTTAATTTAAGGAGGACAAAAAAATGAATACTTTTATGGCAAATAATCAAACTGTAAAGCATGCATGGTATGTAGTTGATGCTAAGGGACAAACTCTAGGTCATTTAGCTACTCAAGTTGCAAGCTTACTTAGAGGTAAGGGTAAACCTGAATTTACACCAAACTGTGACTGTGGTGACTACGTTATCGTAATCAATGCATCTCAAATCAAATTAACTGGAAACAAGTGGCAAGATAAGTTATACAGATATCACTCAGAATATAATGGTGGTTTAAAGACTTATACTGCTGAAGAACTTATGGCTAAGTTCCCTACTCGTATGGTAACTGAAGCTGTATCAGGTATGATTCCTCATACAAAATTAGGCGATGTTCAAAGAAAGCATTTATTAGTATTTGCAGGAAATGAACATAACCATCAAGCTCAAAAACCAGTTGAGTACAAGTTAAAGTAGTAGGAGGATGTAAAAATGGCAAAGAAAGTTCAATATTTCGGTACAGGTCGTCGTAAGAGCTCAGTTGCTCGTGTTATCTTAACTGCAGGTAGCGGAAAATTCGTTATCAATGGACGTGATTTTGAAGAATACATTCCTTCAGCTATGTTAAGATTAGATGTTATGCAACCAATCAATGAAACAGAAACTGCTGGTCAATATGACATTACAGTTAATGTTTATGGTGGTGGCGTTTCAGGCCAAGCAGGTGCTATCCGTCATGGTATCACTCGTGCATTAATGGAAGTAAATTCAGATTATCGTAAGGTATTAAAGCCAGCTGGATTCGTTACTCGTGATCCACGTGCTAAGGAACGTAAGAAATACGGTCTTAAGAAAGCTCGTAAGGCTAGCCAATTCTCTAAGCGTTAATTTATCGATTATTTACAAAATTCATTTTGGATTATTTTTAAAAAACAGAAATCTCGGGAAACCGAGATTTTTTGTTTTCTTTAAGCAAATTGCAAAATCTGATTTATTTAATGTATAATAAGATTAGTGAGGAACTTTATTATGTTTTTTAAAAGAAAGAAAAAAGAAGAGAAGATAATCGTTGATTCTAAGTATAAAATTGGAGAAACAGTTAGATTTAGATATCATAACGAACCGTTTATCGGAACTATCTGTAATGCATATAAATTAAATGAAGATGTTGTATATGATATTATGGTTGGCGGAGAATGTGCATTTGTAGCTCACAAAATAGATGAAAATAACGTTTTTATTTATAAAGCACAATATTAATTTATAATTGGATTTGACACTTAAGGCTAGTTTCACTAGCCTTTTTGCATAAAAAAAGGTTACAAAATGTAACCTCTAATTAATGTTTCGGACTATCATCGAGATTTTCTCTTGCAATAGCTAACATAAGTTTTATTCTATTTTCTTGGTTTACTCTAGTCGCAGAAGGGTCGTAATCAATTGCAATTATATTTGCATCTTGATACATGCCTTTAATTTTTTTCATAACACCTTTACCACAAATGTGATTAGGAAGACAACCAAATGGCTGAGCACATACGATGTTTTTATAACCTAAACAAACGAGTTCAACCATTTCAGCAGTTAAAAGCCAACCTTCACCCATTTTAGTCGCATGGTTTAATACTCCTTCGCTATAATCTTTTGTTTTATCAAATTTGTTCATTGGAGTATATTTTGTATGACTAATAGCTTCGATCATCGCATTTTCTCTACGTTCAAGAAGTTTAATTACTTTCTTAAATGCCCAAACTTTAAGTTTAGAAACTTTGTATAATTTTTGGTCATATAAAGTATTGTACAAACAATAGAACATAAAACCATATAAGCCAGGAACCATAATTTCAGCGCCTTCACTTATTAGGAAATTCTCTAAATCATTATTACCTAAAGAAGAATACTTGATATAAATTTCTCCAACAATTCCGACTTTAGGCTTAATGACATTATTAATTTGAATTTCATCAAAGTCTTTAGCTATTTCGTTAACATAAGTTTTGATAGTTTTAAAACTTGTTCCTTTTTTATTTAAGAAGTCTTCACCAATCTTGTTAACCCATTTTGTTACAACTTTGTCACAATCGCCTTTGTTTATTTCATAAGGTAATACCTTATTACGCATATACATAAGCATATCACCATATGTAAGGGCGGCCGCTAAACGAATAGCCATAGTTAAACTTAATTTGAATCCATTATCACGTTCTAATCCTTTAGTCACATTTAAACTTATAACTGGCACATAATCATAATGTGCTTTTTTTAATGCTTTTCTTAAAAGGAAGATGTAATTAGATGCACGACATCCTCCGCCTGTTTGCGTGATTAGTAAGGCTACTTTGTGTCTTTCATCTTCAGACATATTGTTAAGTGCATCTATAAATTGACCAATAACAAGAAGAGCAGGATAACATGTATCATTATGAACATATTCAAGTCCGATTTGTTTTATTTCGTCTCCTGTATTTGTTAACAAACGAGTTTTGTACCCTAATGAGATTAATGCTTTTTCAAACAAGCGGAAATGGATAGGTAACATTGTAGGTAATAAAATTGTATGAGTCTTTACCATTTCTTTAGTAAAAGAAGGGAATTTAAGTTCGTAATCGTTATTCATTGTTATCCTCCTTTTTTAATTTAAGAGCTTCAAATAATGAACGAAGTCTGATTTTAACCGCTCCTAAATTTGTAATTTCATCAATTTTAATCTGGGTATAAATCTTGTTACTGTGTTCAAGAATGTCTTTACATTCATCAGTTGTAATCGCATCTAAACCACATCCGAAAGATACAAGTTGAATGAATTCCATATCTTTTTGTTTTGTAACATATCTAGCTGCACTATAAAGTCTAGCGTGATATGTCCATTGATTTAAAACATTTGTTTTGAATGCATCCTCAAGATAAGCAACAGTTTCTTCGTTAACAACGCCTACATTAAATCCAGAAATTAATTTATCAATACCATGGTTAACTTCAGGGTCAACGTGATAAGGTCGACCACATAATACGATAATATCTTTAGAATTCATTCGGCAAGTGTGAATTATTTCTTTACCGCGTTCCTTAATAGAATCGGTATAAGCATAATATTCTTTATATGCAAGCTTAGATGCATTATGAATTTCTTTTTTAGTGATATCAGGGTAGTATTTTTTAAGAATTTCTAAAATTCGTTTTTCAAAAAGAGTTGATTCATTTAAACTGATAAAATCGCTAATCCATTTAACCGCACTTATTAAACTAACATTATTTTCAATGTTTTGAGGGTAATAAGCTACGATTGGGCAATTATAATGATTGTTACCTTTTTTCTCATTAAGGTTATAAGTCATTGAAGGGTAAAAGATTGCGTCTACTTTATCATCTGTAATAAGTTTTTCGATATGACCATGAACAAGTTTTGCAGGATAACATTCAGTATCAGATGGTATTGTATGTTGTCCTTTAGTAAATATTTTCTTAGTTGAGAAACCAGAACTAACAACATTGAAGCCTAAATTAGTAAAGAATGTATACCAGAAAGGGTATAGTTCGTACATATTAAGCACAAGAGGAATACCAATTTTTCCACGTTTGCCATCTTGACCCAAATAAGAAGCTAATTTATTTCGTATAAATTCATATATATTTAAATCATCATTTAAATTTAAATTAGATTTGGCTAAAGGTCTTTCACAACGATTTCCAGAAATGTAACGTTTGTTAGAATTAAATGTGTTTATAGTTAATTGACAAGCGTTTTTACAAAGGCCACATTTTGTATATTTGATATCGTGTTTAAATTCTTTTAATTCTTCAAGACTAATAATTGAAGATTTCTCAAATTTTTGATCAAATGCATAAAGGGCAGCTCCATAAGCACCCATAAGGCCTGAAATATTAGGACATACAACATTAGTCTTCAATTCACGTTCAAAAGCACGAAGAACAGCTTCATTGTTAAAAGTACCACCTTGAACTACGATGTGTCTTCCTAGTGTTTCTACGTTAGTTGCACGAATTACTTTATATAAGGCATTCTTTACAACGGATATTGAAAGACCTGCAGATATATTGTCAATGGTTGCGCCGTCCTTTTGAGCTTGTTTTACAGAAGAATTCATAAATACAGTGCATCTAGAGCCTAAATCAACTGGTTTTTTCGCAAGTAAACCAATTTTCGCAAAATCTTCAATATCATAACCTAAGGCTTTTGCAAATGTTTGTAAAAATGAACCACAACCTGAAGAACAAGCCTCGTTTAAAAAGATGTTAGAAATTGTTCCATTTTCGATTTTGAAACATTTAATGTCTTGTCCGCCGATATCGATAATAAAGTCAACATCCTTCATGAAATGCTTAGCAGCTCTAAAGTGAGCCATAGTTTCAACAAGAGAAGTATCTAAAGAGAAAGCAGCTTTTGCAAGTTCTTCACCATATCCTGTAGATGCACTACCTTTTATTTTAATATTCGGATACATTGTATATAATGTAATTAAATTTTCTCTAATAATTTTAGCAGGATTACCTTGATTGAATTGATAACTTGACCATCTAATATTCTTGTTTTCATCGATTAGAACCATTTTAAGAGTAGTTGAACCGCTATCGATACCTAAATACAATGTTTCGTTTGAATTATAATCAAGAGGTATAGTAGGAACACTATCTAAAGCATGGCGACGTCTAAATTCCGCAAGTTCAAATTCATCTTTAAATAATGGTTCGCTAAATCCGTAATTTTCATTTGGCGAGAAGTGTTCAATTGTAGTAATTACTTCATCTAGGTCGTACTCTTTGTCGGCCGCAAGCGCGCTTCCTAAAGCTACGAAATATAGCGAATTTTCTGGGCATATACCTGTTAGATTAAGAGATTCATCAAAACTTTTTCTAAGTTCAGGCATGAATGTTAAAGGGCCACCTAAATAAGCAACTTTTCCTTTTATATCTCTACCTTGAGCAAGACCCCCGATTGTTTGATTTACTACTGCTTTATAAATACTAGCAGCTACATCTGCTTTAGATGCGCCTTGGTTTAAAAGAGGTTGCACATCAGTCTTTGCAAATACACCACATCTAGACGCAATAGAATAAAGCTTTTGATGTTGACTAGCAAGGTCAGACATGTCGGTTACATCAACATTTAAAAGGGTTGACATTTGATCGATAAAAGCACCAGTACCACCAGCACAACTACCGTTCATTCTAACTTCCATGCCATCATTTAAAAATAATATTTTAGCATCTTCTCCGCCTAATTCAATAACGCAATCAGTATCAGGAATATATTTTTTAGCAGCTACTCTAGTCGCATAAACTTCTTGTACAAAGGTAATGCCTACTCCGTTTGCAAGCCCCATACCAGCACTTCCGGAAATGGAGAATTTAATATTTCCTTGCAAAATTGATCTGTATTTTAAAAAGTTTAAGATCTCTAATATGTTTTCTTTTATGTGAGAATAATGTCTTTTGTAATCTTTATAGATTATATTTAAGTCATCATCTAAAACCACATATTTAATTGTTGTAGATCCTATATCTAATCCAAGTCTCATAAAAACCTCCTTAAAGTCTTTAGTATTATACGATTAAATTAGTTTTAATTCAATTAATTATTTGAAATTTGAGTTTCCCCATTTTTTAATTTTTGGCATTTTTAAGGCCCTGCGCTACT
>CAVGYR010000006.1:29272-30739 GCA_963633325.1 uncultured Treponema sp. | reverse complement strand
ATAGCGCTAAAGCTAGCGTAGAAGTAAAAGAGAATGCGACTGTAAAGGATGTTGTAGCTAGTGAAGACGCAACTAAAAATATTACATCTAGTACACCTATTACTACCGTTACTAAGACTACTGTAAGCAACTATTCAGATTTAGAAAACGCTTTGAGTAAAGGTGACAAGTATATTGTATTTAGTAATAACATTACAGGAAATAATGGTGAAACTGAAGAGAAAAATACATTATATAAATTTGGTATAAAAATAGAGAATGATGTAATTATCGACGGCGCAGGTTTTACATTTACAACTGATGCAGTAAGAGGTATTGCACTATGGGCGAAAAATATAAATGTTACAATTAAAAATCTAAAATTATGTTCCACACATGAACCATGTTTAACTTTAAACGAATATGCTGACGGTACACGCGGCGTTATGGTAGGCGATAGTAACTGCACACTAACTTTAGATAATTTTGAAATTATATTAACTGATTCCAATAAAAATGAAGGTGTACATTACGGAATATTTGTTTTCTGTGAAGTAAAAAATTCTTCAGTTTATATTGTAAATGATTCTAAAATCAGGGGATATTCTTGTATTGATTTGTGGGGATCTGATTGTTACATAAAAGTAAATAATTCAACATTAGAAGGCATTAACATTAATAGTGGATCTACAGATAATTATGCAGCTATAGTTGTAGCTGAATGTGCTAGTTCAGATACAATTGAAATTTCAAATAGTACAATCAATGTTATTGCAGAAAAATCTGCATTAGAAAGAGCAGCACGTTTGAAAGGTGAATACACAACTATTATTTTAACTAATACATCTATTTATGCATCAGGTAACAATGCGGTAACTGATATTGTTACTTGGAAAGATAATGATGAGAATACTCATAATAAATTAATAGTGAATGGTGTTGAAAAAGAAATAAAATTATTGCAAGAGTCTGCTTATGTTGATGAAACTGATTCATCTACTGAATCATCTTCCTCTGATTCCGAATCTTCCTCCGAATCAGAAACTCAATCATCTTCACAATCTTAACCGTTTCATATATTAAATTAATTTAAAATACCCTATAAAGGCTAAACCTTTATAGGGCTTTTCATTATTTAAAAGTAAACTTAAAACTTGTATATTCTCCTACTTTAGAATCAAGATCTATTTTAATATCATTATTAATACAAATATGTTTAACAATACTAAGCCCTAGACCTGTACCGCCTAAGCTTTTACTACGAGCTTTATCTATTCTAAAGAAACGTTCAAATATACGTTCTTTATATTGATTATCAATACCGATACCAGTATCTTTTATTTCTAAGGTTTTATCATTAGAATTAATATTAATATAAATCTTACCATTATCTTTGTTATATCTAATTGCGTTTTCAATAATATTTTTAATAAGAGAATAAATATCTTCGCAAGTCATGAAGACACTAAAATCATCATCATTTTTAAT
>CAVGYR010000006.1:0-29242 GCA_963633325.1 uncultured Treponema sp. | reverse complement strand
TTATATCTTGATTAAATACATTAATAACGTTGTTGAGAGTATTATTAATAGAAATATTTTCTTTGTTATTAACAACATCTTTAGTCTCAAGACGTGATAATTCTAACATTTCAATAACTATTTCATTCATTCTTTTAGCTTCAGCTAAGATTCTATCAAGAGAAGAATCTATATCTTCTTTAGTTGATACAAAGCCATTTTTAATCATCTCAGAATAACCGATAATACTAGTTAAAGGGCTCTTAAGTTCGTGACTAGCATTTGCAAAGAAATCTTTTTTAGCACGTTTTAAATTGATCTCATTAGTTATATCAAATAGAGATAAACAAATAAGAGGTTTACCACTATTTAAAGAACTAGTCTCAATGCTTTTCGCATGTAATAAATAATTTCTAGAATTAATATCAACTTCTGTTTCAGCTTCTTTTTTCTCTAGTGTTTCTCTAAATAATGAACTAAACTCAGGCATAATTGTTATGTTTAACAAAGAGTCGTTATCTTTAGGATTATAGGCAAATAATTTCTTAATATAATCATTAACGAGGATAACATTCATATTATAATCTACAATAATTAGCCCTTGTTGCATCGAATTTAATATATAATTAAGCTTCTCTTTTTCTTTGTTTAAAGAATTAATTTTTGATTCAATTAAATCTTTAGTCTTATCAACCTCGTTACTTAAAGCGTCTATTTCAATTTCGCTTGGAGTTAAATAATCTCCTGTAACTATATAATTAAGTCTGTTGATTTCTCTTTTAAGTGGTTTAAATGAAGACTCTAGGAATTTGAAATCGATTAATAAACTTAAAAGTAAAACAATTATAAAGAGGATTACCGCTATTAAAATATTTTGCTTAATTGCGCTGTTCACTGCACTCATAGGCATTGAAACACGAATATATAAAGAGTTATCGTTTGAAGTAAATAAACCAGCTAAATACATCATATTCGTATCTAGAGTAGAAGAATAACGGATAACGATAGTGCCAAGATTTTTAATCTCTTCACGGTTTAAATGATTTTCTTCAATTGATGATGTACTAGAATCACTAATTACATTTCCGTTTGTATTTATAATAGTTAAACGGATGTTTTTGTAAGAAGAAGTAATCGAAGAAGATGTCGTTTTAATACTTTGATCTAAAGACTTAGTAGATGTTTCACTAGTTAATATATTACGTGTAATATCAAGGGTTTCTCTTAATGTAGTTTCACAATTTTTTTTGTTTAAATCTTCAATTATGAAGATACTAGATATAAGTAATATAACAAGGGTAATAGTTATAACAAAACTATGTAATAAAAATAATTTTTTCTTCATTTTATCCGATTATATACCCCACTCCGTAAACTGTTTTAATAATGTTACCATCTTTATCATCTAGTTTCTTTCTAAGACTTGCGACATGCATATCTATTGATCTAGACTCAATTGTACTATCCGTTTGGTATAATGCTTTGTTTATATCTTCTCTTTTAATAACTGATGACTTATGCATTAAAAGTAGACGTAATATGTTATATTCCATATTCGTTAAATCTAATTCTTTCTCGCCTTTAAAGACGGTGTGAGAACTTTCATTAAGTTTAATATCATTATAAACTAATTCTGTTTTAGCTTTTCTAAATCTAGCATTTACACGGCTTATAAGCTCTAAGATATCAAATGGCTTTTCTATATAGTCATCAGCCCCGCTATCTAATCCCTCAATTTTATCTAGAGTCATACGTTTAGCTGATATTATAATAATTTCTACATTATCGTATAGTTCGTTAGATCTAATCTTTTTAAGTACATCCATCCCGCTTGCATCCGGTAACATTAAATCTAGCAAACACATATCAGGAACTTTTTTATAAAAAGCTTCGATAAAAGAGGAGGCAGTTTGAAAGGAATGCACTTCGTACCCTACTTTTGTTAGAGAAACATTAATAATTTTTTGTATATCTAAATCATCTTCAAGTGAATATATAACCTTCATATAGATACCTCCTATATATCTAAATTTTACAACTATAAATTAAATGTATCAAATAATATTAAATGATTTGTTTATCTTTATAATAACCATTAATAATGTATATTACCCATTCCGCTATATTAGTTGAGTGGTCCGCAATACGTTCTAAATATTTAACGACAAGTGCGGTATAAACTGTATAACTTTTAGAGATTTCATTATTCTTTTCTTCATCTTTGATTAAATCTAGAAGAATCTCATCATATTCAAAATCTACGTGGTCATCGCGCTTGATTGTATCACGTGCTAGTAAGATATCACGGTTAATATAAGAATATATTGAATCATGTACCATTTGCATTACGTAATCAATTAAAGCTAATATACGTGTATTATCTTTGTTAGATCGTCTTAATCTTAAAGAGAACTGCAATATATCTTTTGCGTGGTCTCCTAGACGTTCGATATCTTGTACTAAAGACATAATGCCTGTAACTTTTCTTAAGTCATCCGCATATAATCTTTCTTTAGTCATTAAATGAAGACAATCGGTCTCAACCCATCTTTCGTACGCATTAACTTTATCATCATCAATTGGATTATAATCCTTAAGTGGATCATAATTTTTGTATACATCAAGTGCATAATTTAAGTTTCTTTCAACGACACCTGACATTTCTTTAATTAAATTATCTAATTGTTTAATTTCTACCTCAATATCCATAAATTAACCAAACCTTCCTGTAATGTAATCTTTTGTTTTTGTCTCACGAGGGTGTGAGAATAATTCTTCAGTTTTATTTGTTTCGACAAGTTCACCTAGCATAAAGAATGATGTGTAATCGGAGATACGTGTAGCTTGTTGCATATTATGTGTAACAATAATAATTGTATAATTCTTTTTAAGTTCGCTAATTAAATCTTCGATCTTTTTAGTCGCAATCGGATCTAGAGCACTTGTAGGCTCGTCCATTAAAATTACATCAGGCTCCATCGCAATTGTACGCGCAATACACAAACGTTGTTGTTGCCCGCCACTCATGCCTAAAGCTGAATCTTTAAGTCTGTCTTTAACCTCGTCGTAAAGAGACGCGCCACGCAAGGCTTTTTCAACAATCTTATCTAATATTTCTTTTTTCTTTATACCTTGGCACCTAGGCCCGTAAGCTACATTATCGTAAATGGACATAGGGAAGGGGTTAGGTTGTTGGAAGACCATACCAACAATTGTACGAAGTACCATTGGGTTGAAAGAATTAATATCACGACCTAGATAATTGATTTCACCTGTAATTTTGCATGATGGGATTAAATCGTTTAATCTGTCTAGGCAACGTAAGAATGTAGATTTCCCGCACCCGGAAGGTCCGATAAAAGCCATTACTGTATTTTTTCTAATTTTTAAATTGATGTTTTTTAGAACTTGGTGATCTCCGTAAGACAAATCAACATTCTTACAATCAAATATTACGGGATGATTGATATCATCATTTGTATCACTCATTGTGTTATTTAAAATTGGATCATTTTCGTTTTTAAGTATTTGTTCCATATTTTACCTCTTAAATTTCTTTACGAATTTCATAGAAATTAATTTTACTAATAAATTTAAAATTAAATCTATAAACAAAATTATGATTGCGATAGCACAACTTGCATTATAATTAGGATTTTCGCCAGCACACAAACTCCAAATATGTATTGCAAGAGTGGCACTTGACTCAGTTAAAATTACTTTATCTTTAATTGCACTACCTACTGCGTAAATTAGTGCGGCACTTTCACCGATGATTCTACCTATTGAAAGTAAGATTGCGGTTAGTATACCAGGTAAGGCATTCGGTAACATCACTTTAAATATTGTTTGCGATTCACTAGCGCCTAGTGCTAAACTTGCACTTTTATACGATTCAGGCACGGTTTTAATAGCTTCCGAGGTAGTTTTTATAATTGTCGGTAACAATAACAAGCTTAGTGTTAAACTACCTGATAGTAATGAACCACCATCAGTTAAACCTACTTTGTTTAAAAAAGGTACGAAGATAATAGCACCTGCTAAACCGTAGATGATAGAAGGAATACCACCTGCTAAATCGATTAGATTAGTTAGAATGTTTTTAGTGCGTTCGTTTTTCGCAAAAAATGATAAGAATATAGAGGCCCCGATACCTAGAGGAAGTGCAAATAACAAGGTAATACCTACCACTAGTAATGTAGATATTAAGCTACCCCTTATACCTCCACCTAGAGTAGATATAGTAATAGAACTGATACTAGTTGATTTTTGAAAATTAGCGGCCATCTTTTTAGCACCGTCTTTAGCACTAGCTAAAATAATCTCGTCTCCATTTATAAGTAAACAGTTATCAATACTTTCGCCAATTGACACGTCAGTATAAGAAGAATCACTACTTTTTTTCATGTTGTTAAAAGGAGACGCATTATCGATGTAAGAAACGATAACTATTGACTCTTTGTTATTATCATAAGAATTAGAAAAACCTACCCCGTAATTACTTGCAAAATAGACGCCTTCAATATTTGGATTTGTGAAAGTATTAGATTTAGCCGTATAATCAAGTGTTAAAGTATCAGTTTTTATATTGTAATCTGAGGTGATAAATTTAAACGAAAAAATGCTTTTACCACGACTAAAAATAAATATTAAAATGAATAATAAGATAAGAACCCCAAATGATGAGAAAACATAGGCGAATATGTTTCTTAAAATATCTTTTACTGTTCGTAATTTTCTGTTAGAATTTATCATTATTTTGTATTTCCTTTAGATAATT
Source organism: uncultured Treponema sp. (assembly GCA_963633325.1). GTDB lineage: Bacteria > Bacillota_I > Bacilli_A > Acholeplasmatales > Anaeroplasmataceae > JAEELC01. The sequence goes on along the minus strand of CAVGYR010000006.1, from coordinate 24,483 downwards.
TTTTGTTAATAAAGTTTAATAACAAATTAGATAAAAGTATAATAAATATAAGCATTAAACCTATTGAGAAGCGGATGTCGTATTTAAGTCCTGTAGCTTCACTAAAGCCTGATAACATAGTAGTTGTAAGTGTACGTGTTGTTAAAAATAAATTGAAATTAGGACCGCTTCCTGCATTTCCACAAACCATTGTGACCGCAGTAGCTTCACCTAGTGCCCTCGCAACTCCTAGAATAAGACCTGCAAATATACCGCTTCTTGCACTAGTTAATACAACTTTGAAATTTGTTTCACTTTTACTAGCCCCAAGTGCAAGACTTGCAAGTTCTAAATTCTTATTTACGGCTTTTAGTGCGGTAATAGATAACATAGTAACTGTAGGTACACTCATGATTGTAAGAACTAAGACACTAGATAATGTAGATAAGCCTCCGGCTGATTGAAGGCCAAAGAAATCGGACATATTTTTAACTAATACAGTAATTTGTGCTTGACCAAACATACCATATATTACCGAAGGGATAGCCGCTAATATCTCGATAATCGTATTTAAAACACCACCAATAGCTTTAGGACTCATTTTTACGATTACTAGTGCTGTCATAATAGAAATAGGTGCGGTTAATAAGATAGTTAGAAACGTAACATAGATACTATTTATTATAATAAAGCCAGCCCCAAAGCCTTTGTTACCACTTTCAGTCCAAGCAGAGCCTGTTAAGAAAGACCAAAAGTTAACTCTGACCGGTACTCCGTCAATTGTATATGTTGTAAAGAAAGGTTTAACTCCTTTTATACCGATAAATAGAACAATAAAGAAAACTGCAGAAGAACTTAATAAAGCTAATATAAATAAGAAAGTTCGGACTAGTTTGTCCGACTTTGTCTTATTTATTGCTTTTGTCTCTATTTTTTCTTTATCAATAAAACCTAAGCTATTATTTGATTCCATAAAGTTTTATTTCCTTTATAAATATCAGCTAAAGTAACACTATCTGTATTTGTTAAAGGGTTCTTAGAATTTACAACTGCTACTATCGCATCTGTACAAATTTTGCCGTAAGTACCATCGGCAGCTGCTTCATTTGATTCAAGTTCACGTGATAAGAAACCGATATCAAGCTTACCTGTTGCACTATCTTTTTGTTCACCTTGAGTATGCTTATAAGCGTCTCCACTTCCTGTATGGTTGTGTTCAGCTATGAAGTTACCGCATAGCGGAGAGAATGCGGCTGTAAGCTTTTTAGCAATTTTCTCGACGGAAGTAGAACCACCAAATGTTACTTTTATGCTGCTGTTATCCTCACTACAAATTGGATAATTAGCCTTAATATCATCCCATGATTTATCAGTAGTTTTAATTGTTAAGATGCCATCGTTTGATTTAATAATAGCTTTAGCAGTTGATGTAGACATATAAGCTACAAATGCACTTACAATTTGGCCGACTTTGCTATCAGAAGCGTAGTCATTACGAATTACATAGTTAAAATTACGAGTTAATTCATAAGTACCGTTTAAAACATTTTCTTCACTTGGTACTACATTATCATACTTTAAGCCGTTTAATCCTGAAGATTCTAAACTTGATAAAGAAATATAACCGATACCATATTCATCTTGTTTAATTCTATTAACCATATCTCCGTTAGAAGATACTTCTACATAACCTGATACTAATCCTTCGTTATTAGCTTTTTGGGCGGACATACCAATTTTTGTGAAGAAACCATCACGAGTTCCTGATGTTGTATCACGAGTGTATGCAGTTATCTTTTTTGATGTATCAAAAGAACTACTCTCGCTATTGTTATTGTCATTACATGAAGCTACAAATGCAACTGTAGCTGCTAGTGATAATCCTATTGTTAAAGTTTTAATTAAATTTTTCATATGTTTGTTTTTTGTTTTCTCCTTCATCGCCTTTATTCTATTATCTAAATCAAATTGAATCTACCGAACTTTTGTAAAGAATTGTAAAGAAATTGTAAAGATGACTTATATATAAAAATATTGTTGAAATGTAAATGTTTTCACATTTTAAGCCCTTTAAAAAGTTTATAAATAATGTATAATTGATATGGATAAAATTTTTAATAATAGGAGATAAATTTTAATCATGGAAAACAAAACTAAATTATTTGCATTAAGCGCAAACAGAGAATTAGCAGAAGAAATCTCTACATTCTCAGGTCTACCTCTAGGAAAATGTGAAGTATTACATTTTGCGGACGGTGAAATCAATGTAAACATTGATGAAACTGTAAGAGGATGCGATATTTTCGTAGTTCAACCTACAAGTGCTCCTGCAAATGATCATTTAATGGAATTATTAATTATGTGTGACGCATTAAAGCGTGCTAGCGCTAAGTCTATTAATTTAATTATTCCTTATTACGGCTATAGTAGACAAGATAGAAAAGCTAAGAGCAGACAACCTATTAGCGCTAAACTTGTTGCAGATTTAATTGAAAAAGCCGGAGCTGATCGTGTTATCGTTATGGATATCCATGCGGCTCAAATTCAAGGTTTCTTCAATATTCCAATGGATAATTTAATGGGCTTATCAACTCTTGCAAATTACATTATTGATAAGAAACTTGACAATATTTGTGTTGTTTCCCCAGACCACGGCGGTGTAACTCGTGCTCGTGAATTAGCTAAAGTTTTAGAGGCACCAATTGCAATCATTGATAAGCGTCGTCCTGAACCTAATAAAGCAGAAGTAATGAATATCATCGGAAACGTAGAAGGAAAGAACTGCGTTATGATCGATGATATGATTGATACTGCAGGTACTATTTGTGCTGCAGCTGAAGCACTTAAGAAAAATGGTGCTAAAGATATTTATGCTCTAGCTACTCATGGTGTGTTATCAGGCCCTGCAATTGACCGTATTAAAGCTTCTTCACTAAAGGAAGTAGTTGTAACTAATACTATTAGACAAGGTGAAGAAAAGAAATGCGATAAGATTAAAGTATTATCTGTAGGTAAATTACTTGGTCACGCAATTAGCAGAATCGTTCATAATGAACCACTAAGCGGTTTATTCACATATTCATATGATAAATCTAAGAGAGAATTACTATAATGAAATTAATTGTAGGTCTTGGAAATATAGGCACTGAATATGAAGGCACTAGACACAATGTAGGTTTTTCTACAATTGATCTTTTAGCACAAAAATTAAATTTAACCTTCTCCCTAGAGCCCAAATTCAAAGGCCTAATCGCTAGTACTGTTGTTAATGGTGAAAAGATAATTTTATTAAAACCTACAACATATATGAACTTATCAGGAGAAGCTGTTAGTTTAGTTTTAAATTATTATAAAATCGATATATCAGATTTTCTAGTAATTTGTGATGACCTAGATATGGAAGTAGGAAAACTAAGATTTAGAACTAAAGGTAGTGCTGGTGGACACAACGGATTAAAAAATATTATCTTACATTTTAATACAGATGTGTTTAATAGAATAAAGATAGGTATTTCTCGTGATAAATTTATCCCTGTTGTTGATTATGTTTTAGGTCATTTTTCTGGAGTTGATAAAGAAAAAATTGAAGTTGCTTACGAGAAAGTCGCAAACACTCTATATGATTATCTAGAACACAAAGATATTCAAAAAATGGCCCTTGATTTAACTAAATAAAAAGAAATTGCTTATTCGTTTGAATAAGCCTTTTTCTAGTTTAAGGAGTATATATGATAACTAATTATTTAAAGAATTTAGATATTTATAAAGAAATTTTAAACAACGAAAAAGTTAATATTAAAAATGGGAATAATGAATTCTTACTTTCTAGTGTTGTAACGGATTTTAAAAATTCAAATAAAACAATATTTGTAATTTATCCTAATTTGTATTTAGCTCAAAAAGCTTATGATAAACTAGTAAACGTTATAGATGACGACTCGGTTTTGTTCTACCCAGGGGATGAATTAATTGCTGATGAAATTCTTGCGATATCTGGCGATTTTAAATATGAACGTATTAATACTATTATCTCGTTATTAGACAAAAATAAAAATTATATCGTTGTTCTAAATTTAAATAGTGCCATTAAATACGAATTATCAAAAGATAAATGGTTACGCTCGATTAGAACAATTCAAAAAGGGACCGACATTAATCTAGATAGTCTTTGTGATTATTTAGTTCGTATTGGTTATAAAGCAACTTATACTGTTACTCGTACTGGTGAATTTAGTAAAAGAGGCGAAATTATCGATATCTTTCCGTTAAACTATAATACGCCCCTTCGTTTAGATTTTTTTGATACAGAAATTGAAACTATAAAAGAATTTGACATTGATACGCAAAAATCTATTAAAGAAATTGATTCTTTCACATTAATTCCTGTTTTTGAACTTTTCTATTCAAACGAAGAACTAGGTGGTGCATTAAAAAAAATAAACGATTTAAAGGATACGCTTAATATAAGCTTAGAAGAAAGCACGAAACTAGAAAAGAACATAAACGATTTAAGTCTTAGAAATAATTTAGATGGCTTAACAAATTATATAAATTTTTTTGATGAAACAAATAATACAATATTTGATTACAAAGAAAACAAACGAGTTTATCTATATGATATTGCAAGTATTAAACAAGAATATCAAAAAATGATTACAGATTTAAAGGACTATTACGAGACAATAAATTCTTCAAATATAATCAACTTTAATAAGTTTTTATCTTATGATGACTTAATTAAGAAAACTAATGTTTTGTCAGAAGGAACTATTAGTTATTTTGATTGCGGCTTAGATCCACAACTCAACACATTCACAAAGATGAAAGGTATACCTGAAGAAATAATTAATAATATATCTAATTATAAAAATAGTTTAAATATATTGTTAGTTACAAATGAACTTCGTTTAATTCGTCTTAAAGATATTTTCTTAGAAAATTCAATACCATATAAATCAATTACAAAAGAAACTGACATCCAAAAAGGCTATGTTAATATTATATATGGGGAATCTTTTTTAAGTGTATCTTTGTTAGATAAAAGTATTAATATATTGTGTGAAGATATATTATTTGATAATGAATATACATTTACAAAACCTAGATATAAATCAGTTTACAAAAATACTAGTAAGATAAGTCACTATAATGAATTAAAACTAAACGATTACGTAGTTCATTTTGATTATGGTGTAGGTGTTTATCAAGGTCTTCAAACATTAAGTAATAATGGTAAACTAAGGGATTATTTAAAAATCCAATATAAAGACGGAAGCTTGTACATTCCCCTAGAACAAATTAATAAAATTGAAAAATTTAACACCGGTGACACTGATAATGTAACTGTTAACAGTTTAAAGAGCACTAAGTGGCACCAAGCTAAAGAAAAAGTTAGAAAACGTGTTAGGGATATTTCTGATAAGTTAGTAAAGATGTATAGTGACCGTGTCAAAGAAAAAGGTTTTGAATATGGTCCAGATACCACTCTTGATTATGATTTTGCAAGTGCTTTCCCATATGAACTTACAAGTGATCAAGAAAAAGCGATTAATGACGTTAAACGCGATATGGAAAGCGATAAAGTCATGGACAGACTTATTTGCGGGGATGTTGGATATGGTAAAACCGAAGTTGCGCTACGTGCTGCTTTCAAAGCTGTAGCTAATGCAAAACAAGTTGCCCTTTTAGCTCCTACAACTATTCTTGTAAAACAACATTACAATACATTTAAAAATAGAATGGATCGTTTTGGCGTGAATGTCGCATTTGTAAATCGTTTTGTATCTAAGAAGGAACAAACTAAAATTATAAATGATTTAAAAGATGGCAAAATTGATATATTGATTGGAACACATAGAATACTATCATCAGATTTTGTATTTAAAGATTTAGGCCTTTTAATAATCGATGAGGAACAACGTTTCGGCGTTATGCATAAAGAAAAAATAAGAGAATTAAAGGCTAATGTAGATACAATCACCTTAAGTGCGACTCCTATCCCTCGTACGCTTCAAATGTCTATTTCTGGCATGAAAGATTTATCGATGATAGAAACACCACCTAAAAATAGATATCCTATTCAAACATATGTATTAGAACGTAATGATGCGATTATTAAAGACGCAATCGTTAGAGAAATGGCTCGTGGAGGCCAAGTATTTTACATGTACAATTTGGTTGAATCAATAGAAGAGGTAGCTACTAAAATCGGTTTATTAGTACCAGGAGCGCGTATTTGTGTAGCTCACGGGCAACTTGAGAAAACCGAATTAGAAAATAAAATCAATGACTTTATAAATCATATGTATGATGTGCTTGTGTGCACGACTATCATTGAAACAGGTATTGATATTCCTGATTGTAATACGCTTATAATTCATGATACAACGCGTCTAGGTTTATCGCAACTTTATCAACTTAGAGGCCGTGTAGGTAGAAGTGATAGAATAGCTTATGCATATCTAATGTATAACAAAGATCAAATTCTAACAGAAAATACTAAGAAACGTTTAGACGCAATTAAAGAATTTAATGAACTAGGTAGTGGTTATAAGATTGCGATGCGTGACTTAGCTATAAGAGGCGCCGGGGATATTTTAGGCGGGGAACAGTCTGGCTTTATCACAACCGTAGGTCTTGAAACATTCTTACGTATATTAACTGACGAAGTTGATACTATAAAGGGTGAGAAAAAGAACGAAGAAACAAATAAGATAAACGAACAATTTGTATCTCGTACAATTGATTCATCTTATATAGCAAATGAAGGCGTAAAGATTGAAATTCATAAGAAAATTGATAAGTTAAATACGCTTAAAGAATTAAATGATTTATCTAAAGAATTGCTTGATAGATTTGGCCCTTATAATGACACTTTAAAATATTATATGTATGAAAAATTATTTACAAATATGATCAATAAAAACAATGTTGAACATATAGAAAGCAACGATTATTTAATCTCATTATACTTTACCCGTGAAGCAAGTTCGTTGCTTGATGGTAACAAATTATTCGATATCAGTAACAAAGTAAGTAAGAATATTAAATTACAATATAAAAACAAACAAATTATAGTATCTTATACTAAATCAAAGGCTAATCCTAATGATTATCTAATAGTATTAACAAAATTCTTTGATCTAATGTTTAACGAAAATAATAGTTAATTTTTCCTAAGTTAAAATTACAAAGTGCTAGAATATATTTATACTTAAGGAGAATAATATGGAATTACCATTTAATATTGATTTAGAAAATAAAATTGTAGTTATAACAGGTGCAGGCGGCGTTATTTGCGGGCATTTAGCTAAAGCAATTGCAAAATGCAATGCAAAAGTTGCCTTGTTGAATCGTACTAAAGAAAAAGCTGATGTCGTTAGAGACGAAATCGTTAAAGAGGGCGGAATTGCAAAAAGTTACGCATGTAACGTTGTAATTAAAAGCGATTTAGAGAAAGTTCATGAAGAAATATTACGTGACTTCGGTCCTTGCGATATTCTAATTAACGGAGCAGGAGGAAATAATCCTAAAGCTACCACTGATAATGAATATGCAAGCTTAGATTCTAAGGATGATATCAAAACATTCTTTGATTTAGATGAAGAAGGAATTTCTTTCGTATTTAATCTAAATTTCTTAGGCACATTATTACCAAGCCAAGTATTTGCGCGTGATATGATGGGTCGTAAAGGATGCTCAATTCTAAATATTTCAAGTATGGCAGCTTATTTACCTCTTACAAAGACTCCTGCATATAGTGCAGCTAAAGCTAGTGTTACAAACTTTACACAATGGCTTGCAGTACATTTCTCTCATGTAGGAATTAGAGTTAATGCGATTGCGCCTGGATTCTTTAGAACTACTCAAAATGAAAAACTATTGTTTAATGAAGACGGCACACCTACAGCACGTACAGGAAAGATTTTAGCTGCTACACCTATGAATGAATTAGGTAAGCTAGATGATCTAGTAGGTGCTACATTATATTTAATATCTGAAAAAGCTGCTAGATTTGTAACAGGCGTATGTCTACCTATCGATGGTGGTTTCTCTAGTTATAGCGGCGTTTAGAAAATTTACTCTTAAAGATTAGATCTTTAGGAGTTTTTTTAAACCTTATAATTTATATATCTTGTCCGTGAAGAGCAAAAAAGTCGTTTCACGGACGGGATAATTGATATAAAATTTAAAAAATGTTAAAATATATCAAGGAGATGGGCCGTGAAAACAGAAAAATTGATTTCGCGGACGTGGTTCGTATGATTGGAAGAAAAAAGGAACAAGAAGAATTATTAAATTTATATAATTCTAATAAAGCAGAATTGGTTGCTGTATACGGTAGAAGACGCGTAGGTAAAACATATTTAATCGGAGAAGTCTTTAAGGATAAGTTTTATTTTAATCATTCTGGTTTATCACTTGACGAAAATGATGAATCAAAAAAAACTCAAATTCAATTAGAACATTTTGTTAATTCACTATTGCTATACGGAGCTAAAATTGATAAAAAGGTTGAAACATGGTTTGACGCATTCTTTTGTTTAACTAAATTTATTTTAAACTCTAAAACTAACGAAAAGAAAGTAATTTTCATCGATGAATTGCCATATTTAGATACTAGGGGTTCAAATTTTATTAGTGCCTTTGAAGGATTTTGGAATACATTTGCATGTTTTAGAGAAGATATATTATTGATTGTTTGTGGTAGTGCTACTTCGTGGATTGAGAACAATTTATTAAGTAATGCAGGTGGATTGTACGGAAGAGTTACATATGAGATTAAATTACGACCATTCACGTTAGCTGAAACTAAAGAATTTTTAGAATCGAAACACTTTAATTATTCATTGTACGATATAACGCAATCATATATGATATTTGGAGGTATCCCTTATTATTTGAATTATTTAGATAATAAAATTTCACTAACTCAAAATATCGAAAATTTATTTTTTAAGAATAATGCGCTTTTATCCCTTGAATTTGATAGACTTTTTAAAGCTATTTTTACTTTTAGTGATATCGCTAAAGAAATATTTAAAATATTATCTACAAATAGTGTAGGTTTTACAAGAAAAGAAATTGCAAAAAAAGTTGGAATTGCCGAAGGCGGTAATTTAAGTAGATATTTAAATGCCCTTATCACGTCAGATTTTATTATTAAATATGTTCCATTCGGTTTTTCAAAAAGAGAAAGTTATTATAAATTAATTGATCCGTTTTGCATTTTCTATGTGAAATTTGTCCTTAACAAGGAAAGTAATGATCTTTTATGGAGCGATATAACAACTAATCAAAAATTTATAACATGGCGTGGTTATGCATTTGAAAATGTTTGTTTCAATCACATTGAACAAATAAAATTTGCACTTGGTATTTCAGGTGTTTCTACGCTTACTAGTGCATTTTATAACAAAGAAGATGGTTATCAAATCGATTTAATGATTATAAGAAAAGATAATATCATAAACTTATGTGAGATTAAGTTTTATTCTGATTTGGTTAAGGTAAATAAAGATTTATATTTAAAAATAAATAGACGAAATAACTTAATAAGCGAAAAAATAAATAAAAAGTATTCGATTATGAATACATTAATATCTCCTTTCGGGCTCTATAAAAACGAATATTTTTATACATTTACAAATTTTATTGTTCTTGAGGACTTGTTTAAATTTTAATGAGAAAACGTTTTAATTTAAGTCTTGATAAATTATTATGTTTTATAACTTTTAAACCCCTATAAAATTTGGTATAATAAATCGTAATGATTTATGAGGTTAATTTATGAAATATGATGTTGTTATTGTAGGTGCTGGTCCTTGTGGCATATTTTGTGCATATGAGCTAGTAGAAAAGAATAAAGATTTAAAAGTATTATTAATAGACAAAGGACATGACATTTATAAGAGAAGATGCCCTGTTCTTGAACATAAGCTTTCTAAATGTCCTCAAAACAAAGAAGGTATTTCAGGATGTTACCCTTCTTGTTCTATAACTGATGGATTTGGTGGTGCTGGTGCTTATTCTGATGGTAAATTCAATATTACTAGTGAATTTGGCGGATGGATGACTGAATACTTAGATGATTCAACTGTTTTAGATTTAATTAAATATGTTGATGATATTCAATTAAAGTACGGTGCGACAACAGTAATTACTGATCCAACTACTAAAGTTGTTCGTGATATTGAACGCCGTGCAATAGGTGCAGGTCTTAAATTGTTAAGAAGCCAAGTTAGACATTTAGGTACTGAATCAAATCAAGAAATATTAAAGAAAATTTTCAATTTCTTAGCTGAACATATCGATATGCGTTACAATACTAAAGTTGATGACGTTCTTGTCGAAGATGAGAAAGTTATTGGCGTAAGAATTGGTGAAGAAATAATTGAAACTAATAAAGTATTGCTTGCGGTTGGTAGAGATGGTTCTTTATGGCTTGAAGATATTTGTAAAAAACATAATATCAAACTTAAGAACAATCAAGTTGACGTTGGTGTTCGTGTTGAGACAAGTAATCTTGTTATGGAAGAGATTAACGAAAACTTATATGAAGGTAAATTTGTATTCTCTACAAGTGTAGGTACAAAAGTTCGTACTTTCTGTTCTAACCCATCTGGTCATGTTGTAGTTGAAAATCACTCTGGTACAATTCTTGCGAATGGACACGCATACGGAGATATTAAACTTGGTACAGATAATACAAACTTCGCACTTCTTGTATCTCACAAGTTTAGCGAACCATTTAATAAGCCAAATGAGTATGCGCATGAAGTAAGCCGTCTTGCAAATCAATTATCTTGTGGTTCTGTTATTGTTCAAAGATACGGCGATATTTTAAAGGGTAGAAGAACTACTGAGAAACGTTTAAGAGAAGGTTTCATTGAGCCAAGTTTAAAAGAAGCTGTCCCTGGTGATTTAGGTCTTGTATTACCTTATAATACAATGAAATCAATTATTGAAATGATTGAGGCCTTAGACCATATCACTCCTGGTATTGCAAATGAACATACATTATTATATGGCGTAGAAGCTAAGTTCTATAGTTCACGCCCTATTGTAAATAATAAGTTTATGACTAAGGTTGAAGGATTATACGTAGGCGGAGACGGTGCTGGTATTACTCGTGGTCTAGCTCAAGCTAGTGCTAATGGTGTATGGGTTGCACGTGATATGTTAGGAATAACAGGTTTAGAAACTAAAGATGTTAATATAGATTAAGGAGAATATTATGAGTACATGTGTAGTAATGGGTAGTCAATGGGGAGACGAAGGAAAAGGTAAGATTACAGACTTCTTAGCTCAAGAAGCTGATGTTGTAGTAAGATATCAAGGTGGAAATAATGCCGGTCATACTATTGTAATTGATGGTGTGAAATATGCACTTCAATCAATCCCTTCAGGTATTTTCAATCCTCATATTGTAAATGTTATAGCTAATGGTGTAGTTTTAAATCCTCGTGCATTCTTAGATGAATTACATGGCCTAGAATCTAGAGGTATTACAAATTATCAACTTAAGATTTCTGACAGAGCCTCTTTAATTATGCCTTATCACTTGATGCTAGACGGCGCAAGTGAGTCTTTAAAAGGTGACAAGAAAATTGGTACAACTAAAAAAGGTATCGGGCCTTGTTATACAGACAAAGCAGCCCGTATAGGTCTTCGTGTAGGTGATTTACTAGAACCTAAATATTTTAAGGAACGTTTACATGATGCACTTGTTGTTAAAAATATGGAACTTAAAATGTATGGCCTAGAAGAAGTTAATGAAGATGAAATTTATGATGAATATATGGGTTATGCAAAAGAATTAGCTCCATTTATTTGCGATACATCAGTGCTTTTAAATAAATATTTAGAAGAAGATAAAAAGGTTCTATTTGAAGGTGCACAAGGTGCTATGTTATGTCTAGATCATGGTACATTCCCATTTGTAACTTCATCAAGTCCTCTAGCTTCTTCAATTCCTTTAAATTGCGGAATTGCGCCTAAATATATCAATACAGTTGTAGGTATTGCAAAAGCTTATAACACTCGTGTTGGTGCCGGCCCTTTCCCTACAGAAATTGAAGGAGAACTAGGTAACTTAATCCGTGAAAGAGGACACGAATATGGTACTGTTACAAAGAGACCACGCCGTGTAGGTTACTTAGACTTAGTTGTATTAAAGAATTCAGTTCGCTTAGCAGGAGTTACATCATGGAGTTTAATGTTATTTGATGTATTAACAGGAATTGATGAATTGAAAGTTTGTACAGCTTATTCTCTAGACGGCAAGACTATCGATTATGAACCAGCTTGTTTAAGTGTATTTGAAAGATGTAAACCAATCTATACAACTTTAAAGGGATGGACAGAAGATATTTCGAACTGTAAGACTTTTGAGGAATTACCTTTAAATGCTCAAAAATATATCGAATTTATCGAAGAACAAACACATGCATCTGTCGATATGATTTCTGTAGGTGCCGATAGAAATCAAACTATCGTAAGAAAAAAAGTATTCTAACAAATGGATAATATTTTAATAAGTGCTTGTTTACTTGGCATTAATTGTAAATATAACAGTTCTAACAACTATATTAAAGATGTGGAAGAACTTAAGAAATATTATAATTTAATACCTGTTTGTCCAGAAGTTTTAGGAGGACTTAGCGTTCCTCGCGACCCTTCAGAAATTAACGGCAATAAAGTTATTTCTATAAACGGAAAAGATAATACTAACGCTTATCATTTCGGCGCAAAACAAGCATTAGATATAGCTAAAAATAATAATTGTAAATTTATTATCTTAAAAGATAAAAGCCCTTCATGTGGCATGATGAGTTATGACGGAACATTTAGCCATAAATTGATTGATCAAAAAGGAATAACAACAAAACTTTTATTAGAAAATGGATTTCGAGTTTATACAGAAAATGATATTAATTATATTTTAAAAAAGAAGATTTAAATAGAAAGTTCTATTTGGTACTTATTATACTTTATAGAACTTTTTATTTTTTTGAAAAAATTGTCTATTCTTTGATAAATTGTCATTTACCTTGTATTATACGTATAAAATATTATATAATCACATTAGGGAGATGATAATAATGAAGAAATTAATATTTATAGTTATAACATTTGTTTCTTATTTTTGTTTATCAATATGTGTAACATTTAAAGAAAACTCAAGTAATAACGACTTTAATTTGGCGTCTGATAATTATAAGCAATCATACAATAACTATATGGAAGCCTATTTTAACCGACTATCTAGTAACTTTGGACTAAACTATAAAAATTCGTGTGGATATGTCGCAATTTCTAATTTATTATCATACTACGATAATTATGTTAGTGATGATATCATTGATGAAAAATATGATGTTAGTACAACAAGTTCAACATATGATTTTACAAGCATCGAGTCGCCTGGAACACTTCATGAAATTGAAAGCGAGATAAATAAATATAACAACTACTATGATTATATTTGTTCTACTAAAGATACATCATTCCATAGCTATTTAATTTCTTTAGGCATTGAACTTAAGGTGAGCTCTAAAACTAAAGATGAATTTGGAACGAGTATAGATGATTGAGTTAAAATTATTAATAATTATTTAAAGTCAAGAAATACTGAATTTAGCATAGAAACAGAAGAAAAAATATTTTTGGCCATAATGTTAGAAAATTCACAATTGATAATGTGAAGAAAGGATATCAGGTATTATTTTCTATTCATAATAAAACTGATGGTAATGCAGTCATTGCATATGAATATGATGAGGCTAATGATAAATTATATTGTAACTCTGGATATTATGGGTTAACAAGAAGGACTCCGGAAGAATTAGGCTTTACTAAGTATACTAATGCAATGGTATTGAAAATAAATAAAGTTCACAATCATACTAATAATTACATTTTAAATGGCAAAGAATATTGTTATTGTTACAACCATATCAAGGTTTATAAAGACATAACTCATAATTATAAGTATTCAAAAATTAATGATATGAATCATTATAGTAAATGTGAATGTGGACATACTCAAATTGATAGTCATCAATTTAGTACGTCTTTTCAAAATGGTAAAACTATTTACAAATGCATTTTATGTAATGCAGTAGTTGATGGTGATAAACCACAAATTATTAGTTTGTAGGAGGACACCATGAAAATTTTTAAAATTTCATTGATTTCACTTGTTTTAATTCTCCTTGTTACTCTATATAGTCTTTATGTCGAAAATCATACTGACCATTATCTAAGCTCTGATGATATTTTTTATGGTTCATATCAAGATAAAGACTCATACTTAAAAGATTATAATGAAGTTGTTTATCCTGTTCACAAATGTTATCCGTTGGTTTTGAAAGAAGATTTAGCAATTAAAGAATATCCTATTTCTTATTACATTAATATAGAAAAAATTCCTGTCTAGTGTATTTGTAGAATTTCAGAACAAATTTTTTATGTATATGATGAAACTTTAGGATATACATCTAGTGATGACGATTATAACTATAGTTTCAAGATTCTCTTCGAAACAAATTCTTTTGAACCATTTGTTATGGATAATGTTTATACAGTTGAAAGATTTTATAAGAAGGTGCATAGAGATGAAAGTTTTTATTTTTGTGAAATAATCTATTATGATTCTATTACTACTTCTAGTGTATGTTATGCGAGTACCAGGTTTTATACTGATTTAATATTAAGTGAAGAATATTGTAAAAATTTTGTAAATGAAAATTTAACATTTTTAAATTTATAAAAGGGCTTCTAGAACCATTTTATATTCATGTTAAGAAACCCTTATTTTAATATATATTCAATTTCAAAATTATTTTCTTTAGCATTTACTTCACCTATTGAACCACATAAAATTGGTAAACAAGGTTTTAAGTGCCCAAAATCTGCATTTATAATATAAGGTACGTTAAGATCCTTTAATACATCGATTATTGCTTGATTGATACTAAGACCGCAAAATGAATCATTATATTTATAAGGACGACCAATTATAATTCCGTTTAAATATTTAAACCAGCCTGCTCTTTTTAATTGAAGAAGGGCTAATTTTATAGACCAAGCTTCTAAATCGCAAGATTCTAAGAACCAAACGAATCTGTCATCTTTGTATTTGTCTAAAAAATCAGCGACATGATCAAAATTAGTACCTACTAAATAAACTAAACAGTCTAGACACCCGCCTATAAGACGCCCTTTAAAGGAAACACTTTCATCCGACAATATTAATTGTTTATCCGTATCTAAATTGTAAGTTGCAAAAGGATTATTTTCATCTTTTAAAGAATTCAATTCAAACTTATCATATCCTTTGAAATGTAGTTTCTCCCCTTTCATAAGGCCTATTTGATTTAATTGATAATCATTTAATTCAAGGTTCCCAAATTCGGGCGCATTATATCCGTATATACTTGCGACATCGCATAATGTAGTTAATAAAAAAGAAATATTTGTATTGTCAGAGTAACCCATGAAGTAGGTAGGCTCTAATGATTTTATATATGAAAAATCTAAATAGTCTAGAATCTCATTTTCTAAATTTCCACCACCTACAGACATAATAAAATTATTATCTTTATAAGCATCTACAAATTCTTTAGCGCATAAGGCACATGTGTTAGATCTAGGGCCTAGAGAAGAATATATATTTTTTCCTTCAATAATATTAATGCCAAGATTATTAAAATTTTTAATAGCTTGAATTAAGCGTGTTTTGTAAGGCTCTGTAGTGCAACCAAATGACGGCGCAATCAAATTTAATTTATTATCTAAAAATTTAGGATATCTCATAAAATTACCTCGTGAATTAATTATAATAATGAAACTTTATAAAGTAAATATTAAAAATATATGTTAAGTATATAAGAATAATCAATATGTAAAAAAAGTGTATTCATATATTTTTAAAATACTAAAATTGAAATTGATAAATTTAAATGCTATAATCAATCGAAAAGGATTGATAATATGTCTTTAGTTAATATAATTGAAACTGATAAAGATAAAAATAAAGTTAAGATGGATGAAGGGTTAATCCCATCGGTCGGGTATTTTTATCTACATGATTATACACAATTAAAATATGATTTAAAGTATGCTAAGGACGAAGAAATTTATAATAGTAATACAATACATATTTACGCAAGAAAATATAAAAATGTTCTATTTAAATTTGTTTTGTCTGAATCTCTAAACGATTTATCAAATTTTGATTATTCTAATCAAAAATTACGCGAATATGCCGAAAAAAGAAACTTTGAATATTTTAGCGCAGATGACTTATCTTTAGATAAAACAATATCCATTATTATAATTAATGATAAACAAGAACACGTTGAATTAGTAAAGAAATATTGTTTCTTAAATAGCCATCAAGATAAAATACATTACCAAATGGCTTATAGATTTAAAGAAGGCAGTAATCTAGTTCTTAACTACAAAATATTAAAAGATTTTGGCGCTCTTTATAACTTCTTTAATACGGCAATGCGCTTTGATTTAGCAGCTACTAGAAACGGAGAATATGAATAATGAACGATTTTAAATTACCATTCTTTATGCGCCTAAACAAATGGGCTTATTTAGCACTGATGATAGTTTTTTTTGGTGCTGGTATAGGATTATCATTTTTAGCAGCTACAAAAAGTAATAATGCATTATATTTTGTAAGTATCATTTGTTTTTTAATTTCAACATTCTCAATGACTTCTTTCTTTTCTCGTATTTTTAAATATAAACCTAAAAAAGAAGTATATAAAACACAAGATTATAATTATATTGCAGTATTAGATATAGTTAGTAATCTTAAACAAAATGGCTTTGAATTTAGAAAAAATGGATTCGGCTATGTTGCGAGTAAAATCGAAGGAAAGACTTGTTATAAAGTATCTATTATTGAAAATGTCAACGAATATTTAAACCCAGATCCTGAAAAAACTGATAATACAAAAACAAAGGGAATCGATAAGTGCACTGAATTTGTAGCTTTTGAAATATTTAGTGAAAACACAGACAATATTTATGACAAAGCTCCTCAATTATCATTTGCCGGAGATAAAGTAAGTTATACATCATTTGTTTATTATCCTGAAAAAATAGTTGAATGTAACGTTATTGACCACTTAAATCACGAAAAAAGTCGTGAACGTCTATTTGGTATAGTAAAATTAGTTAGAAAAGAGTAATCTATGAAAGAAGTTACAAGGATTTATAAACCTGAGATTAGCAATTGTCCGATTTGTAATTCGAAGTTGATTTATCGTTATACTACTAGTAATAAGATTATTCAATTTTCTAATGGAAAAAAATATAGAATTAAGAATTTAGGCTATTCATGTCCTAATCTTGATTGTTCGGCTAGTGATACAATTTTTACAAGCCAAACGGCATCTAAATTTTGTCTTAAAGGTTATACTTATAGCGCTAAAGTCATCACTTTAATTACTATATTAAAGGAAAAAGGATGGCCAAGAGAAAAGATTTGTGCTCATCTAGAACTAATGGGTATTGAGATTAGTGATAGAAATATTGATAATATAGCTCATCACGAAGAAGAGCTTAAAAAGAATGATTATAAAGAAAATATAAAGCGAGAATATGAATATATGATGATTCATTATAAACAGATTAGAATTTCGATTGATTCGTTAGTTGTAGAAGGAATAAGGGCTGTTTCTATTCGCGATAGTTTTCATAATCATCAAATAGGTTTGCATTATTTTAAAAGCGATGATATCACTGAACTTAAAAAGGTTTTACACGACTATGTAGATGATAAAAACATCACATGTATTACAACAGTAAGAAAAAATACTACATTTTTCCGTGCCTTAGAGGAAACTGTAGGTAGAGAAATGGAATATAATCATTTCGTAAAATATTAGGATGGAAAAGTTGTTAATCGCAACTTTTTTATTTTTTTATTTATTTTTCTTTGATTCTAAAACAAACATTTATTTTAAAATTTTGAAAATAACAAAATTAGTGTTAAAATTTAAAGGTAAATATATAGAGGTGAAATATGACGGTATCACTATTTATCGAATACAATTTTGCGCCTATCGTGGGCTTGATATTTCAAGTAATCATTTTTTTATTTAGTAAAGATTACAACAAACACGATAAAAAAGTATTGTATTTTGCATTCATATTAGAACTTATCGAATTAATTTCATATAACATTGAATACGCATTTGCAGCTCTTTCGTATAAAACGTATTTCAGAGTTATTTTCTCAGTAATTGGGTATATAGTTCGCCCTTTACTAGTTTATCCTTTTATAAGTATAATTAGAAGTTACATTGATAAGAAACCTAAATATAAATATTTAGATTTAATACCTTTAGCTATTTTATTAGTTTTTGAATTTTTGGCATTACTTCCTAATAATCATTTAGTATTTTATTTTAATGATGAAAATATTTTTAAACGTGGACCATTTGGCTATATTTCACAAGTTGTTACTATATTTTATCTTGCGGAAGTCGCAATACTCATATTTTATGCTAAAAAAGGTAAAAGATATCTAAATATAGCACTATGTATAACTATCTTTTTATACGTTACCTTAGCAATGATGTTTGAGTCAGTATTTAATATTAGAAGCTTAGGACTTTGTTCTTGTGTATTTTCAGTAATTTTCTTCTTATTTGCCCTTCAAGCTAATAAATCAGCTTATTTAGCTACTAAATTGAAATCACTGTCTGAATACGATTATTTATCTAAACTTCATAATAGATATTATGGTGAAACTAAGATTAATGAACTTCTTAAAGACAAAAAGGGTGGAATATTTGCGATTATCGATGTTGATAAATTCAAAAATATTAATGATAAATACGGCCACTCTAGTGGAGACGAAACAATTGTCAAGATTGCAGAAATACTTATGAAACTAGCCTTACCTAATGATGTGATACTTCGCTTAGGTGGAGATGAATTTGCAATATATTGTACTTACATTACAAATCTAGAAGACGCAAAAAACTACATAAAGAACTTATTCGATGAAGTCAAAAGGATTGACTTTTCGTTTGATAATGAATATAAAATTGATATTTCAATAGGCCTAGCCGCCTACAACGGCGAAAGTGATGCATGTTTTGACGATTTATATAAAATAGCAGATAACAATTTATATACTGCTAAAACTTTTGAAGGAGATTGCGTTATTTAATATGGTATTTTTAAAAAATGATTATAATTGTTTAGGCTCTAAAGAAATTATGGAGGCGCTTTTAAATTTATCTAGTGAAAACAATATAGGTTACGGATTAGATAAACATACAATAAAAGCGAAAGAATTAATAAGAAAAGAAATTGAAGATGAAAAAGCCGATATCTATTTTTTAAGTGGTGGTACAATCACAAACAAAATTGGTATTGCCCATTTATTAAGACCTTATGAGGCAGTAATATGTGCAGAGTCAGGACACATTAATGTTCACGAAACAGGTGCTGTTGAGTCGACAGGACATAAGATACTCACTTGCAAGACAATAGACGGAAAGATAAGAAAAGAAGATATATTAAGTGTTTTAGGTGATCACGAAGATTTTCATAAAGTCTTACCTAGAGCAATCTATGTATCAGAGTCTACAGAAGTAGGTACAACATATAGTCTAAAAGAATTAGAAGAACTTTATGCATGTGCGAAAGAAAATAATTTATATTTATTTATAGATGGCGCTCGTCTTTCAGTCGCATTAAACGCCGAAAATATCACCCTTAAAGATATTAGAAGAAACTCAGACATGTTTTATATAGGCGGCACTAAAAATGGTGCACCTCTAGGTGAAGCTCTTATAATTACTAATGACAATTTAAAAATTGACTTTGCCTATATGTTAAAAAATCAAGGCGGCCTACTTGCGAAAGGCTTTCTTTGTGGAATTATTTTTGAAGAATTCTTTAAAGATAATCTTTATTATAAAAATGGTTCTAAGGCAAATTTAATGGCTTTAAAGATTAGAAAAATACTTAAAAAATATAATATAGAAGAAGTATATAAAAATAATACAAATCAAATATTTATTTCTATTAAAAAAGATTTATATCAAAAATTGATTGAGTATGTCGCATGCGAAATTTTCGAAGAAAAAGAAGACAATTTGATTGTCAGACTAGTGACAAATTTTAACACAAGTTTGCATGATTTAGAAGAGTTTGAAAAAGCACTAAAAATTATTTTGTAAAAAATGTGAAAGAGTTTAAAATATTGTTTAATAATTTAAAATATAAAAGCAATATAATTTACAACGATTTTTCAATTTGTTATAATTAAGGTAGAAAAAGGAGATATTAAATTATGAAAGTTTCATACGGTGAAAGATGTAAAGCATTAGATATTTATGATAAGAAGATTCTAGAAAATCTTCAAGAAGATGGAGGAATGACAAACCTTGAATTATCAAAGCGTATCGGTTTAGCACCTTCATCATGTTTATTAAGAACAAAAGCACTTCGTGATGCAGGTATTATTGCAAAAACATCTATTTTAGTTGACGAGAAGAAACTAGGTTATCAAATAGTCGCATTTGCGCGTGTTGAAATTGCAAAATTAACAAGAGAAATTTCAGATAACTTTGTAAAAATCATTAGAGACATTCCTGAAGTAGTTGAATGTTATACAATTACAGGTGATGGTTCTTTCTTACTTAAGATTGTAGCTAAAACATTAGAAGATTATAGAAATTTCGTAGTTGATAGAATTATGTCAATTGAAAATGTAACAAATGTAACTTCAAGCCTTGTAGCTTGTCAAGACAAAACAACAACTGTAATTCCACTTACTGAACCAGAAGAAAACGATAGTGAAGAAGTTGTTGAATAATACTTTTTAAAAACTAATACATTAGCATTTGTTTAGGCAAATGCTATTTTTTAAAAAAACGTAGAGGGGTGAATTAAATGAAAAAATTATTTAAATGGTCAAAAAAATATATTATACATTTAGTAATTATAACAGTTTTATTATTTAGTCTAGAATGGCTATATAGTTATTTGTCACAAATTGTGGCTTTTGCGGTTGCACTTATAAATAAAGAAGATTTATCAAAACAAACATATGTACCTGATTTTATTGCGAGTAAACTTTTAGAAGCTAACGAGTTAAATGGTCTTATTTTTGCGGTCGCAATGACAGGCCTTACACTTGTAATATTTCAAGCAGTAAGAAGCTGTATGCGTTTTATAAGTAACTATATGCAAGGTGAAGTCACACAAAACATCGGCCGCGATATGCGTATAAAGTTTTATGATAAAGTAACTGATCTTTCGTATTCTGATTTGAATAAGATAAATAGTGGAGACTTAATTCAAAGAGCTACAAGTGATATTGATCAAGCCTCAAACTTTGTCGGTAGCCAAATGCCTTCACTTCTTGATACATTGTTTACAGTAATTGTAGGTACTATTCGTATGTCAATGATATCGGTTCAAATGACATTAGTTGGAGTTGTAATTATCCCTTTTACTATTATTGCATCTATTTTATATTATCAATATGTAACTAAATTAATTGATAAAGTAGAAGTTAAAGAAAGTAAAATGACTACTGCTATTCAAGAAGATATCAACAGTATTCGTGTTGTAAAAGCTTTTGCAAATGAAAAATATGAAATCGAAAAGATGGATAAATATAATAAAGAATATGCTGCTAGCGACAAGAAAGTAAACAGTGCGATGAGCTTGTACTGGGCTATTTCCGACTCAATTACTTTATTACAATACTTTGTAGCTATTCTTATCGGTATTAATTTAACACGCAAAGGTTTAATTACAATGAGCCAAATGGTTGCTTGCCTTGGCTTACTTGAAATGATTGTATGGCCTATGAGAGGCTTAGGAAGAACGGTATCTAACTTCTCTAAAGCAGTTGTTAGTGCTAAGAGAATTGATGAGATAGTAACTAAAGAAAGCGAATTTGATGTTAACGGTACACTTAAACCAGAAATTACAGGGGATATTGTATTTAACAATGTTTCATTTAAATTCGATGATGAGGATACACATCTTTTAAATAATGTTTCTTTTAAAATTAACCCTGGTGAAACTATTGCAATTGTCGGTAAAACAGGTAGTGGAAAATCAACTATTTGTAATTTATTGACACGTTTCTTAGAAGCCGATAACGGAGATATTTTAATAAATGGTGTATCTATTAGAAATATTGATAAGAAATATTTAAGACAAAATATTCGTATGGTATTACAAGATCCATTCTTATATTCTAAATCGGTATATGAAAATATTTCTATCATGGATAAAAACATGTCTAAAGAAAAAGTTGAAGAAGTATCGAAAATTGCCGATATATATGACGAAATCAAAGGATTCAAGCATGGATATAAAACAATGGTTGGTGAAAAAGGTACAACACTATCTGGTGGACAAAAACAACGTTTAGCTATTGCACGTATTTTAACTAGTGATTCACCAGTGCTAATATTCGATGATTCTTTATCAGCGCTTGATACAAAAACTGATTTACTTATTAGACAAGCTCTTAAAAAACATAATAATAATCAAACAATGGTTATTATTACACATAGAATTACTACAGCTAAAGAAGCTGATAAGATTATTGTTTTAAATAATGGTACTGTAGAAGCTATAGGGCGTCATGAAGATCTTAAAAACAACGGTTTATATAAAGAACTTTGGGAACTTCAAGGCCGACTTGAAGAAGAATTTAATCAAGTATTAAAAGAGGGAGGCGAGGAATAATGGAAGAAAACATGGAAATGGAAGAAGACTTTACTAAACACGCAAGTAAAGAAACTTGGGCTCAAATTATAAAAACAGTATTCTTAGATAAGTTTGGTGCTATCGGAATGTTAATATCAGTATTTATCGAAGCTTTAATAGATATATCATATCCATTAATGAATAAATATGCACTAGAACATTATTTCATCGAAAATCCTGATTATTCTTCACTAAACTGGTTTATACCGCTATATGTCTTTATATGTTTGGCATTTGGTAGCGCAACTTACGCATTCTTACGTTTTGTAGGTCGTGTTCAAATTAATACTGCGTATACATTGAGAAAACAAAGCTTTGAACAATTACAAAAATTATCATTCTCATATTTTGATATAACACCATCAGGTTGGATTATGTCTCGTGTTACAAGTGACTCAAGAAAATTAGCTGAAATTTTATCATGGGGACTTCATGATTTCTTATGGGGAATATTAGATGTAATTGGTATTATAATTGTAATGTTTGTGTTTGTGGATTGGCGTCTTGCGTTAATCTCCATAGCCTTCTTACCATTACTTAGTTTATTTGTAATTTTAATAAACAAAAAGATTTTAAAAGGTTATAGAAATAGCCGTAAGGTTAATGGTGAGGTTACAGGTAAATTTAGTGAAGGCTTCTTAGGAAGCAAAACTACAAAATCTTTAGTTATCGAAGAAAAGAATAAATACGAGTTCAATTCATTAGCAAATAAATATAGAAGAACAACGTTAATAGCAATTGCATTTTCATCATTCTTCGGACCATTTGCATTCTTAATTACATATCTTGATGTATCTACGATAATGGCTACAGGATTATTGTTCTCGCTAACAGGAGCGCAAATATATATTGGTATCGATTATACACTTAAGATGTTTGGACCTATATTGTCTATTGCACAAATCCTTGGTGATTTCCAACAAGCTCAAGCTTCAGCAGAACGTATTATTTCTTTGATTAATACAGAGCCTGAAATTAAAGATAGACCAGATGTAATTGAAAAATACGGTGACATTTTTAATCCTAAATATCAAAATTATGAAGAACTAATTGGAGACGTTGAATTTAGAAATGTTAACTTTAAATATAATACTGGTGAAGAAGTATTACATGATTTTAATTTAAATGTAACAAGAGGAATGTCAGTAGCGCTTGTCGGACATACAGGTAGTGGCAAGTCTACAATCATCAACTTGATATCTCGTTTCTATGAGCCGACAGAAGGATCTATTTTGATTGACGGAAAAGACTACAAAGATAGATCTGTAGGTTGGCTTCACAAAAATTTAGGATATGTACTTCAAAGCCCTCAACTATTTAGTGGTTCTATTTTAGAAAATGTAAGGTATGGAAACCTAAATGCAAGTGATGAAGAATGTAAAAAAGCTCTAGATATTGTGGATGCGACTAGCTTCATATTAAGTTTACCTGAACAATATGATACAGAAGTTGGTGAAAGTGGATCTAGACTAAGTCAAGGCGAGAGACAATTAATTAGTTTTGCAAGAGCGATAGTCGCAAATCCTAAACTACTTATTCTAGATGAAGCTACATCTAGTATTGATACAAAAAGTGAAGAGAAAATTCAAAATGCAATTTCAAAAGTTTTGAAAGGTAGAACAAGTTTTATAGTAGCACATAGATTATCTACAATTGTTAATTGTGACCTAATACTTGTTATGGACAAAGGTAAAATTGTTGAACAAGGAAATCATAAAGAATTATTAC
>CAVGYR010000005.1:0-31648 GCA_963633325.1 uncultured Treponema sp. | reverse complement strand
TCTTGTATCAATGGTAATTGTTTTACTTATTATAACACTAATTCCTATTATAGTTTGTTATGTAATCAAAAATTTGCTAAGCCCTCTTGATGATTTAAACAGATATATTCAAATGTTAGCACAATTTAAATATTGTAAAATGAAAAACTTCTACGATGTTGATGAATACAACAAAATGTTTAAAAATATAAAGTTATTATCTGACGTTTTAGAAGAAACAAAACTAAATTATGAAACATATAGACTAAGAATAAATGAATATAATAAGCGTCGTGAATCTATCGAACTTCAAGAAAAAGATTTAATATATTCAATTTCGCATGAATTAAAAACCCCTATTTCTATCATCGAGACTGGTGCTTATGCAATAATTGATGGAATTTATGAAGGTGAAGAGGCTAAAAAAGAATTAGAAATCATTGTCGAACAATGCAAAATTTCAATTAAAATGATTCAATCCGTACTAAATGTTTTCAAATTATCTCGCATAGATTTTTCTAGTCAAGTTCATTTATATTCTTTAAGTGATCAAGTCAATAACAAAATTAATGATTTTTCCGATATGTTTAAAAAGTTTAATCATACTCTTGTAACTAATATCGAGCCAAATACTATGATTTGTGCAATAGAGGATAAGATAGGCACTGTGCTTTCTAATACTATTCAAAATGCAATTACATATTCACCTCAAAATTCAAAAATTGAAATTAATGTTAAAAATGTAGGGAATGATTCAATATACGAAATCATCAATTATAATGTACAAATTGAAGAAAGTAAATTATCTCATATATTCGAACCGTTTACCAAAATAGACGAGTCACATACTAAAAAAAATTATACAGGAAATGGTCTTGGTTTATATATCAACAAACAAATTTTAACAAAATTGAATTTTGATTATGGAATAATAAATGTTGAAAACGGTGTTAAGTTTTTCTTCGTAGGGCATAAAAAATGAGTCACAATATTAATTTGTGACTCTTTTTTAAAACAATAAACCGATTAAATTAGCTAAGAAATTATTAGTATATAACCAACCACATATACTAAAAAATCTATCATGATAATTTTCACCTAAGCCTGATGTGAGGCCGCGAACATCATATATAATAAAATTAACGAAATCTATATTACTTGTTCTATTTGTAATAATAACTACAATAAACATTATTATTTGCAGGGCTACGTAATATAAAATCAAATACAAACAAATGCCTAAGATACCATCTACAACCCGAACAATTACAGAAGTTCTTAATAATTTCGCACAAAGTTTTAAAATTAAAAATATTAATTTTGTACCAAGCCATAATGTTAAGAATGCACATACAACTAGAATAACGGTTGTGACTAAATTGGCTAAATTTAGTGCTATATTACTAACTACATTACTAACATCAATATTTTGAGAATTAATTATAAAATTAGATAAAAATTCTGGTATTCCAAGTGTTTTAAGTGTACTTACTGCTTCTTCTTGTGTTGATATACTTGCGAATGTCTCATTAGACATAATGTTGTTGTAAAAATATGTATTCATTTTATTTCCAAACAAAGGATAAAATACTCCGTTTGCAAATTTTACACAAAATAATACTGCAACTAAAAGGCCACAAAACTTTTTTAATATGTTTAGTGATTTCAACAAGAAACCTTTTTTTGCGCCCACAATAATTAATATGATCGTTAATATTATTAAAACAATATCGCAAATACCAACATATTGAGCATATGTATAATTCAAATTTAGCCTCCTTTTTAATTTAATAATTTTTCAAAAGTGAGACAATAAAATAAAAAAGCCTCACTCACATCATAAACAAGCTTATGGCTGCTGTCTTCCGACCCTGACCAGGTTCACCGCCTACAATTGAGTAAGGTACAAATATATTAGCACATTAATTTAGCATTATCAAGATTTTTTATGTCTTAATTCTTTAAAAAACTGTTGTATTAATTCTCTTGATTCTTCTTCTAATATTTGTCCCTCTACTTTAAGAGGCGGATTACAAAAATTAATGTCTTGCATTCTTATTTTTGAAAAACATGCGCCCATCGCATTATCTTTTGCGCCGTAATATACTCTACTTATATGAGATTGCATGATTGCGCCCATACACATCGCACATGGTTCTAATGTAACATATAGCTCGCATCCATCAAGTCGCCAATTATTTATCTTTTTACAAGCTTTCTTAATTGCGATAATTTCGGCGTGTTCTATTGCACATTGTTTATTCTCTTTTTTGTTATAACCACGTGCTATAACAACCTCGTTACGTACAATAACGCAACCAACAGGTACTTCATCTTTCAAATACGCTTTCTTAGCCTCTTTTAAAGCTAAGTTCATAAATTTATTTTTCATTTCGATGTAAAACTATATGACATTTTCTACATCTTGCTTCATAAGATTCTTTAGCACCTACTAAAACGATAGGATCAAAATCATACGCCGGATGATTATCAATAATTCTTTGAGTACGAGTCGCCTCTTCCCCGCAACATACACAAATAGCTGTTAATTTAGTAACTTTTTCTGCATATGCTAATAAAACAGGCATAATTCCGAATGGATCTCCTTTAAAATCAAGATCTAAACCTGCGCAAATAACTCTTAAGCCTCTTTTAGCTAAATCATTACATACGTCAATTACTGAATGATCAAAGAATTGAACCTCATCGATTACAACAGCTTGAGTTGTACTTGTAATATGATTATAGATTTCTAACGCATTATCAATATTGATTGCCTTAATCTTTCTTAAATTATGGCTTGAAATTTCACTAATTGAATATCTATCATCAATTCTCGGCTTAAAAACTACGTATTCTCTTTTTGCATAATCCATTCTTGTAATACGTCTGATAAGTTCCTCTGTTTTACCTGCATACATAGGACCACAAATAACTTCGATATACCCTGATTTATTAATATTGTATTCCATAACACACCTCGACTGTTTTTATTATATACTATTATGGCTAATTTTTTAATATTTTTTATAAAAAAAACACCAGCTTTTTGCTAGTGTAATTTTTACTACTTCTTTAAGTTGTAACGCTTGTTGAACTTATCAACAGCACCATCACTTTGAGTGAATGCTTGTTTACCAGTATAGAATGGGTGGCAGTTTGAGCAAGTATCTACACGGATTTCATCAAGAACTGAACCTGATTCAAATTTAGCTCCGCAAGTAGTGCAAGTAACTGTTACCTTCTTATAATCTGGATGGATTCCTTTTTTCATAACGTTATATCTCCTTCCGCCATAGCTTTAAAAGCCATAGAAAGTTTACTTTGTAATCATATCATAGTTTTTTTTATTTTACAATAGGATTTTGTTTAATTTTTTAAGGATTCAACATCCCTAGGCTTAAAAAAGATGTGCTTAAAAAGCACACCAGTTTTTAGAACATTTTTAAATATCTCTTAATTTCCCATTCAGTTACGTGAGTTCTGAAATCATCCCATTCAATTTGTTTAGCCTCGATAAGCTTTTTAGTTAAATGAGCGCCAATAGCTTCTTGCATTAATGGGTCTTTCTTAAATTCTGCAATAGCTTCTTTTAAGTTTTCAGGTAAGCAATCTACACCAAGAGCTTCACGTTCTGCTTGTGTACAAGCGAATAAGTTTGTGTGAATTTCTTCGAAATGATTTGCAGTACCGTTAATACCGTCTAAACCAGCTCTTAATAATACTGAAGCTGCTAGGTATGGATTTGTAGTAGGATCTACGCTTCTAACCTCAGTTCTTGTCTTGTTTCCTCTAGCTGAAGGAATACGAATCATTGTAGAACGGTTAGCTTCTGACCATGAGATATAACAAGGAGCTTCAAATCCTGGCACAATTCTCTTGTATGAGTTTACTGTAGGATTTGTAACAAGGCAGAAACCTTTTGCATGTGTTAAGATACCATCAATCCAAGCTTTTGCAGTAGCACTTAAACCATCTTCGCTATTTGCATCAAAGAAGATATTCTTTCCACTTTGGTCAGTTAATGAGCAGTTACAATGCATACCACTACCATTAATACCATAAATAGGTTTAGCCATGAATGTTGCATGGTAACCATGACGTTTAGCAACATTTTTAACGATTAATTTAAAAGTTTGTACGTTATCACAAGCTTCAAGAGAATTATCGAATCTGAAATCAATTTCATGTTGACCAACACTTACTTCGTGGTGAGCAGCTTCAACTACGAAACCAACCTTTTGAAGTTCAAGAACGATATCTCTTCTGCAATCTACATCGCTATCGATAGGCGCAACATCAAAATAACCGCCTTCATCATTAGGTGTTAAAGTAGGTTCACCTGTTGTCTTATCAATTTTGAATAAGAAGAATTCAGGTTCAACACCGATATTGAATTTAGCGAAACCAACCTTCTTCATTACTTCTATATTTTTCTTTAATTGTCCTCTAGGATCTCCTGCAAATGGTACTAATTCACCTGCTTTATTTCTTTGACAAACGTCACAAATAAATCTAGCAACCTTACCATAAGTTGTATCCTCCCATGAGCATACTAGGAAAGTATTTAAATCAGGAACCATGTACATATCAGCTTCTTCTGTACGTACAAAACCTTCAATACTTGATCCATCGAACATAATTTCATTGTCCATTGCATCTTCTAATCTATCAGCAGGAATTTCAACGTTTTTAAGTCCACCGTTCATATCAGTGAATTGCATACGTAAATACTTAATATTTTCCTCCTTACAAATTTTTCTGATGTCTTCTTTTGTATAACCTTTCATATTTCCTCCGTGAGCTTTAATACAAATAAAAAAAGGAAACATTTGAGTTTCCTTGTTGCCAAAAACCAAATAATTGCATCTTCGCAAATTTCATTTATATTAAGCATTAGGCGCCTTTGCCTACGCTATTATTTTAGCATAATTTTGCATTTAAACAATATTATTTTATTTGAAAACGCTATTCATTCAAAACTTCTAAAGAAATGACTTTTTTTGACACTCTTTTTTCCATTGATTTATGCAATATATACTTATAAGCTTCGTCCTCAGTTAAACCTTTCTTCATAAGATAAAGTTTAGCGCGCTTAACCAAACGTTCTTCTTCACTTGCCTCTTTATATTTCTCAACTTTAATAATAAGAGATTCAATTGCCTTATAATCTTTAATAATGATACGGATCAAATCATTTATGTTATCTAATTTGTTTTTTTCAACATAATTAAAATTAAATAAATTTTCTAATCCTGACATATTGAAGTCAGAATCTTTAATAAGCAAAATTGCTTTTTTTGAAGATAATAATTTTGATAATAATAAAAAAGAGGTGTCTGTAGATGATAAAACAATAAGGCTTGGATTATGTCTATTAATTTGAGAAATATAATTAAATTCATCAAAGTAAGTAAAGATTAAATCATAATCTTCACTTACTTTTTTTAATTTTCTTTGTATTTCTTCATTTTTAACGTAAGCTAATATTTTATCCATACAACACCACTTTAATTAGTTTTCTTTTTTAGTTTCTTTAAGTGTTTCAACTGCACTAATAACGCTAGTTAAATCTTGTAAATTAGAAGGTACTATAATCTTAGTAGAATTACCGTCCGCAACCTTAGCTAAAGCTTCTAAGCTCTTTAATTGAATAACGCGGTCATCAGCACCTGCTTCTTTAATCTTTTTAATAGCTAATGCTTCTGCATCTGCGGCCTTATCAATTCTACAAGCTTCAGCTTCAGCCGCTAGAATAGTGGCTTCTTTTTCAGCTTCAGCCGCAAGTATACGTGCTTGTTTCTCACCTTCGGCTTTAGAAATCTTAGATTCCCTTTCACCTTCAGCACGAGTAATCATCGCTTGTTTCTCGCCTTCTGCTAGCAATATAGCTTGACGCTTCTCACGTTCAGCCTTCATTTGTTTTTCCATTGCAGTTTTAATATCTTGAGGTGGATCAATGTTTTTAAGTTCTAGACGAACAATCTTAATACCCCAAGCATCAGTAGCTAAATCAACAGGTTCTTGAATACGAGAATTGATATAATCTCTACTAGTTAATGTTTCATCAAGTGTTAAATTACCTATAATTTGTCTTAATGTAGTCATAGTTAATTTGTTAATAGCTTCAATAGGGCGACTTACACCATATGCAAATTTCTTTGCATCAGTAACACGGAAGAATGCGACTGTATCAACTTGAATTGAAACGTTATCTTTAGTAATTACTGATTGAGGCTCGAAATCTGCCACCTGTTCCTTTAAACTTACTTTTGCGACTATTCTATCAAAGAATGGAACAACAAAATGCATACCACTATCAAGTGTTTTTGAGTACTTACCTAAACGTTCTACTATATATTGTTCGCTTTGATTTACAACTTTAAAAGAAGCTGACACTATAATAATAGCTAATAATAAAATAACAACAATAGTAACAATAAAACCAACATTTGTTTCTAAAATCATATTAAACCTCTCTTTCTTTTTCTACAACTAAAGTAATATTTTCCTCTTTTATAACTTTAATTCTTTCTCCCTTTTTAATAAGCTCCTTGCTAGTAGCATTCCATGTCGTACCATTAACATTAACCTTACCACCATTTGCGTCGACATCAGTTTCACAAAAGCCTTTATACCCATCCATTGTATTAATATTATCCGCTTCACTTTTTTTATTGATTTTAAGTTTTTTATTTAAAATCGGACGTAATATTATAAGTGCGATTATGGAAGTGATTACAAATGTCGCAATTTGAGCCACATAATTAACAGGGAAAATTGAGGAAACAATCATTGCGCCAAAAGCACCAATTACAAACCAAATAGAAACTAAATCAACCGTATTAATTTCTACAATAAGTGCAAATATAGCTACAACAAACCACAATATAAGAATACAATATTCCATTGAATTTTCACCTCTAAAAACATTATATACTATAAATTAAATTAAATGTGAAAATAATATAAAAAATCCCGCCGAAGCGAGATTCTCTAAATAACTATTCTTCTTCAGCTTCTTCGATATCAGCGTTATGATAAATAGTTTGTACATCTTCAGATTCACGTAAAATCTCAAGCATATGCTCAAACTTTTCTTGTTGTTCAGGAGTTAATGAAACCTTAGCAGTAGGAATCATTGAAACTTCATTTGTATCATAATCAATATCAGGATTAACTGAAGCTAATGCAGCACTAATGTCTTGGAACATGCTAGGGTCACCTGAAACAACAGTATAACCTTGTTCATCAGTTGTAACGTCAGCTTCAACACCAGCATTTAATAATGCTTCTAAAGCAGCATCTTCAGTTAATTCATTAAATCTGAAATATGCTTTACGTTCGAACATGAAACCAGCAGAAGCACCAAAAGTACCACCAGTCTTAGTGAATGCAGCACGAACTGTAGAAACAGTACGGTTAACGTTATCAGTTAAACATTCAACGATAACAGCTACATTTCCATTACCCATACCTTCGTATGAAGTTTCCTTCATAGCACCACTTGTTAAACCAGCAGCTTTTTCGATAGCACGCTTAATAACATCAGCAGGGCATTGGTCTTTCTTAGCACGAGCAATAGTATTCTTTAAAGTTTGGTTCATTTCAGGATCAGGAACACCGCTCTTAGCAGCTGTGAAAATTTCCTTTCCCCATTTTGAATACTTTTTAGACTTCATTAAAGCAGTCTTTGCCATTGATGCGGCACGAACCTCATGAGCTCTTCCCATATAAATAATTCATCCTTTCATAGCTATAATAAAATTATAGCGTAAATTTTACTTTATAATTATATACCTTTTTTATAAATTATTTCAACACTTTTCACACTGTTTAATCCTAAAATATTAATTTTTTTTAGAAAAATATAAATAAGATAAGCCGTATATTATCAAAATTCCAAAAAATACAGCTAGTAAAGTGAAAAATGTCTTAGAATCATAACATCCGGCAATGGCTGCAGAAAAGCCAATTGCATATAAAGAAACAAGAGTAGCTAAAGTGTTAGCTTTTCTATCAATTAATTGTAAACGTTCATCGTGGTGTTTAATAAAAAACTTTTCAGCATAAGTTTTACTAGTCATAATGCGCACATAACATGATAATTTCCAAATACATATAGCTTCTACAAAGATAACTAGTAAACAAGCCCATATACGTGCAATATGTTCATCATTATCGAATGTTTTAATGTATTCAGGAATAAGAGCTAATTCAGCAATAATAGGTAGTGCAATTGCAATACAAATTAAAACAATTTTTATTACAGTTTGTTTTTTATATTTTATGTAATCAAAGTCCATCTTATTCACCATCCTTTAAATAAAAAATTTCATCAACGTGCATTTTAAATATTTGAGCAAGCCTTAAAGCTAATTGTAAAGAAGCCACATATTTACCGTTTTCAATTGAGATAATAGTTTGCCTTGTAACTCCAAGTTTCTTAGCTAAATCTTCTTGAGTCATGTTGTTCTTTTTTCTAAGTTCATGTACTCTATTAACCATAAAATGCCCTCCTTTTTAAACTAATCCTATTTTATCAAAAACCACAATTTTTGTAAACTTGCTTAATATCTTGTTGAATAATAATATTATTGAGAGTATAATTCTACTTCGTTTGAGGTTATGATATGGAATTTAAAACAACTTTGGTTAACGTCTCATTGATGTTATTTTATTTATTAATTGGTTATGTTTTAGCAAAAACTGATAAAGCTTGCGATAAACACGCTCGTACACTGTCTAGTTTACTTTTATATGTTTCAGGACCAGCAATGATTATTAGTGCTTTCCTAAATCTTGAATATAGCAAAGATTATTTAAAAGAAATGGGTTTATTTTTCATTACTACACTAATACTTCAAATTGCAGTTGTATTCATATTATATTTAATTCTTAAAAGAAAATTTACAGACGCAAAATATAGAATTCTAACATTCGGAGCAGTTTGTGGAAACGTAGGCTTCTTCGGTCTTCCTCTTGTTTGTGCAATTTTTCCTGATAAACCTATCGTATCTGTATATTCTTCTGTATACGTAATGAGTATGAATTTAATTGCTTTCACATTAGGTGTATTCTTAATTACACAAAATAAAAAATTTATTTCTCTTAAAGCTGCAGTATTAAACCCGACAACTATTGCAATCCTTGTGGCTCTACCTTTGTATATATTTAATGTTAGTTTTCCACAAACAATTAACGATACAATAGGTTTACTTGGAAAAATGTCGACTCCATTATGTATGATAATATTAGGTCTAAGAATGTCCGCGATGAAAATAAGCGATATATTTAAAAGTAAATTTGCTTACCTAGCATGTGCTTTAAAACTTATAATATTCCCATTATTTTGTTATCTATGCGTATATTTCTTGCCATTCTTAGATCCTACATTTAAAGCCGCTATTTTAATATTAAGTGCCGCACCTAGTGGAGCTACAATTTTAAGTTTAGCTGAACTACACCAATCTGAACAAGAACTTTGTGCTTCAGTTGTGCTATTATGTACATTGCTTTGTATTATTACAATACCTGTAATATCTTTAATTATATAAAAAAGGGATTTTCACAAATTGTGGAAATCCTTTTTAAACTGCTAAAGCTTCTGTAATATTCTTAGAAGTTTGATATCTACTTGCAGTATTTAATACACGGCCTAAACTATTATCAACATTGAAATAATCTAATATTTGTTTAAGTGTCGCAATATTTCTTTTTTTATAATTTTTCTTAGTTAAAACAATGAATAAATCATCTTCATTATAATTTTTTGCATGAGTTTTTAAAAAATCATAAAGAGCTTCGAAATTAACGTTATCATAATTGTCGATTTGTTCAATTAATTCTAACAATTCGATAATATTTCTTATGCCTTCATCCTTAAAATCAACATTAATATTTTGAATTCTTAAGTTCGACATTTTTCTCATTGTTTTTATTTCAAGCAAATTAGTATAAACATCATAAATTTTATTATCTTCAGAAATGATATTATATGCTCTAAACATTTTCTCACCAACAATCATGCCTGCTTTGTTTTTATTAGTGAAAAAATTTAATAACTTTTCATCACTAGGAAGTTTTTTATAGTCATCAACATTTGGTTTATAATATAAACCTTTTGCAATTTTACCGATATATTCTTCATTATTTAAGCGAGCTAATAATTGGTAAAAAGTAGCTTCTTTTATATCCGAGAAATATTTAATATAGGCCTCTTTTGCAAGAAATATTTCTTCATCTTTCAAAGACACAATCCAGTGCTTTATATCTCTTGTGTACACAATATCACCTCACAACGCAAGAAATTATACTAAATCTAATTTTTGTTGTAAAGAAAAAAATTAAAAAACTTAATAAAAAAAGCTTTAAGAATATTACTTAAAGCCAATTAAAGTGTTTATAAAATTATAAATTGGATTTTTCTTTATGTTTCACTTGATGACGCAAATAAAAATATTCACATAAAGCACCAAAAATAAGACATACAAAAAATACTAAAATTGAAAAAATCCATTTAAATGAGTCATTACTTGCATGTTTATCACATAAAACAAATGTTAAGTATCCGTATACTATAGCTAATAAAATTGTAAATAAAAGAATTGATTTAAAGTAATAAAAATTTTCTTTAATATCAGTTTTTGTTATTTTTGTCATAAATATCACCGAAAACATTATACCATATAATTAAAAAAAACAATTAGAATATAAAAATAAAGCTAAGATTTCTCTTAGCTCTATATTTACTTAATTCCAACACGCTTATAAATAAAGCCTACATTCTTTAAATAATAATCTAATGTGAAACAAGATTCGATTTCTTCATCAGTTAATAAAGATTTAACTTTTGTATCTTCTTTTAAAAGATCGATGTAATTCCTCTTTTCATCTAATGCACGCATTGCAATAGGTTGAACAGTATCGTAAGCTTCCTCACGTACTAAGCCTTTTTCCATTAATTTATATAATACTCTTTGGGCAAAAATAACACCACGAGTAAGATAAATATCTTCTATCATCTTTTCAGGATATACGACTAAATTTTCTAAGATGCCTTTAAATCTATTTAGCATGTAATCAATAAGTGCAGTTGCATCAGGTAATATAATACGTTCTGTAGAAGAGTGCGAAATATCACGTTCATGCCATAATGCGATATTTTCATAACTTGTTAACATGTAGCCTCTAATTACACGAGCGCATCCACAAATATTCTCACTTGAAATAGGATTTCTCTTATGAGGCATTGCGCTTGATCCCTTTTGCCCTTTAGAGAAAGCTTCTTCAGCTTCTTTAACTTCTTGACGAGCAAGGTGTCTTACCTCAAGAGCCATCTTTTCTAGTTCACTTGCGATTAAAGCAAGGCTTGACATGTAAGCCGCATGTCTATCACGTTGAATAACTTGTGTTGAGACAGCCGCATAATCAATTCCTAAATCAGTACAAACACTTTCTTCAATCTTTGGTGGGATATTTGCAAAATTACCAACAGCACCACTTAATTTACCAACTTCAACACCTTTAGACGCATGTACAAATTCTTCTCTAATACGAGTTAAATCGGAGTACCATAAAGCCCACTTTAAACCAAAAGATGTGATATCTGCATGCATACCATGAGTTCTACCAATACATGGAGTATTTTCGAATTCAAGAGCTCTCTTTTTAATTACTTTCATTAAGTCATCAACATCTTTTAAGATAATTTCATTAGCACATTTTAATAAATAGCCATTAGCTGTATCGACAACATCAGTACTAGTCAAACCGTAATGAATCCACTTTTTTTCTTCACCAAGAGATTCGCCAACAGCACGTGTGAAAGCTACTACATCATGTTTAGTTACAGTTTCAATCTCTTTGATTCTTTTAATATCAAATGTAGCTTTTTCAAGCTTTGGTAAATCTTCACTAGGTACAACACCTAATTTAGACCAAGCTTTTGCATTTAATAATTCAACTTTTAGATAAACATTAAATTTATTTTCTTCAGTCCAAATATCACGCATGCATTTTCTTGAATAACGTTCAATCATAATTACTCCTCAATACTTAAGTGTCCGATATCAGTTCGGTAGAACAAATTATCACACTCGATTTTTTTAATTTCGCTTAGTGCTTTATCTCTAGCCTCTTTTAGCGTTTGGCCTTTTTCTACAACAAATAAAACACGGCCACCATTAGTGTAATATTTGTTTTCTTTAACATCTACACCCATATAATAAACTTTTCCGTTAACTTTATCAAGATTTGAAATTAGGTGGCCTTTTTCGTATTTATTAGGATAGCCTTTAGATGCTAAAACAATACCTAAGGCATATTCTTTAGACCATGTTAATTTAATTTTTTTGTGATCAATTAAGTCTATAAAAGTTTCATATAAATCATTTTCAAGTCTAGGTAAAACAACCTCAGTTTCAGGGTCCCCGAATCGAGCATTAAATTCGATTACTTTAATGCCATCTTTAGTTTTCATTAATCCGCCGTATAAAACACCAGTAAATAATGAATCCTCATTTGCTAAAGCTTTTGCCATAGGTTTCATAATATGTTCAAGTGCATATGTTTTATCTTCTTCACTAATGATAGGAACAGGTGAATAAGCACCCATTCCACCTGTGTTAGGACCTAAATCATTATCAAAAGCACGCTTATGGTCTTGAGCTATATCTAAAGGATATACATTAAGACCGTCTACAAAACACATGAAAGAAAATTCAGGGCCAAATAAGCACTCTTCAATAACTACTTTACTATCTCCAAAAACGTCATCAACTAACATATCTTTAAGTGCATTTAAAGCCTCATCAATAGTGTTTGCGACTACTACGCCTTTTCCTGCAGCTAGACCATCATATTTAATTACAATAGGTGCACCTACTTTTTTAACATAATTTGAAGCAGATGTGTAATCTGTAAAAGTTTCAAATTTGGCAGTAGGAATGTTGTATTTAGCCATAATCTTTTTTGCAAAATCCTTGCTAGTTTCAACACGACTAGCGTTTTTAGTAGGACCAAATATTTTTAGATTGTGTTCACGAAATAAATCAACAATTCCTGTTTCAAGACTAGCCTCAGGGCCAACTACTGTTAAATCAATATTATTTTCTAATGCAAAATTAAGTAGAGAATCTTTATCAGTCACATTAATATTTACAAGTGTAGCTTCTTTCATTCCTTTGTTACCAGGAGCCGTAAATATTTGATCTACGTGTTTACTTTCACTTAATTTATTAATTATAGCGTGTTCTCTTCCACCACTACCAATAACTAAAACTTTCATAGGATACTCCTTTATTAGTGTTTAAAATGTCTCATTCCTGTTGTGATCATAGAAATGCCTAATTCATCACATTTCTTAATAGAATCTTCGTCTCTAATTGATCCGCCTGGTTGAATAATAGCTGTTACACCATATTCAGCAGCTAATGTAACTGTGTCATCAAATGGGAAGAAGGCGTCAGATGCAAGTACAAGTGAAGTATAACCATGTTCACGAGCCCAATCAAGAGCTATTTTAGCGCTTCCTACACGGTTCATCTGACCAGCGCCAACTCCTGCAGTAGTTAAATTCTTTGCAACTAAAATGGCATTACTCTTAACGTGTTTTACACACTTCATCGCAAATATTAAATCTTTCATTTCTTCTTCTGTTGGTTGTTTTTTAGTTACAACTTTTAAGTCTTCTTCTTTAAATAATTCAAGATCTTGGTTTTGATATAATAAACCACCATTTACAGTTAAAGCCATATGATCGTCCTTAAACGGAGATGTCATATCTACTTCCATAATACGGCAATTAGTCTTCTTAGATAATCTCTCTAATGCCTCTTTAGTATAGTGAGGTGCCATTATTATTTCAAGGAATACTTTCTTTTTCATAATGTCTTTTGCAAGAACATCATCAACTTCGCGGTTGAATGCGACTATACCACCGTAAATTGAAACGCTATCAGCGTTATAACATTTGTCCCATGCCTCGCAAATAGTATCAGCGCTAGCAACCCCACAAGGATTCATATGTTTAAGACCGATTGCGGTAGGTTCACTAAATTCTTTTAATAAATTTAGGCAAGCATTTGCGTCTTGAATGTTGTTATATGATAATTCTTTACCTTGTAATTGTTTAGCATGAACTATTGAATAACTTGTATAAGGTCCTTTGTATAAACAAGCTTTTTGATGAGGATTCTCTCCGTAACGTAAATCTTGTTTTTTCTCATAAGTTAGAGATAAAGTCTCATTGAATTCTTCACCATTTAATTTAGAAAGGTATGCAGAAATCATTGTATCGTAGTTTGCAGTTGTTCTAAATACTTTAGCAGCTAAACGTTGTCTAGTTTCTAAAGTTGTGTCCCCAAATTCTTTAATTTCAGAAATTACTTTTTCGTAGTCTGAGGCGTCACAAACTACAGTGACCGCATTATAGTTTTTAGCAGCTGAACGTAACATAGAAGGTCCGCCAATATCGATATTTTCAATAGCTTCAGCTAAATCGCAACCTTTTTCAACAGTCTTTTTGAAAGGATATAAATTTACACAAACTAAATCAATAGGTTGAATATTGTGCTCTTTAATAGTGTCCATATGTTCTTTTAAATCACGGCGTGCAAGTAAAGCTCCATGAATAAAAGGATGAAGAGTTTTAACACGGCCATCTAGAATCTCAGGGAAACCTGTAACATCCTCAATAGAGATTGTTTTAACTCCTTCACTATCTAAAGTCTTTTTAGTACCACCTGTTGATATAATTTCATAGCCTAAACTTACTAAGTTTTTTGCAAATTCAACTACACCATTTTTATCTGAAACACTGATAAGCGCTCTTTTCATTTTAATTCTCCTTCTATAAGTTTATTAATAACTTCTGGGTATAAAACGTGTTCAACTTCATGAATTTTATTTTCTAATTCATCAATATCATTTCCATAATATTCAAAAGCACGTTGGGCAATAATTTTTCCACCGTCAAGTTCACTTGAAACATGGTGGATAGTTACACCAAAAACCTTACATCCGTAATTGAATGCATCTAAAATTCCATGAGCTCCTTTAAAAGAAGGTAAAAGAGCTGGGTGAATATTTATAATTTTATCCCGATAAGCATTTAACAAAACATCAGTTATAATTTTCATATAACCAGCTAAACAGATAAGATCAATATTATAATCTTTTAAGATATTTACAATTTCTGTTTCATAATCTTCTCTGCTATTAAATTTTTTAATATTTACATAGTAATAAGGTATATTTAAACGCTTTGCGCGTTCGATAACATAAGCATTTTTTCTATCTACGATTAATAGCGATACTTTTGCATTTTTAATAATATTATCGTTCACACCATTAACAATAGCTTCAAAATTAGTGCCACTACCACTTGCAAAAACACAAATATTTTTCATAATTATTTTAGTTTAATATCTACGCCGACTTTATCAGTAACGTGACCGATAACATATGATTTACGGTTATATTTTGCAAGAATCTCTTGTGCTTTAGATACGTCTGCGCTAGGTAATGCAAGAACCATACCTATACCCATGTTATAAATATTAAACATTTCTCTATGATCAACTTTTCCGTATTTTTCAAGGAAACTAAATACAGGTAAAATTGGCCAAGTTCCTTCTTCTACATAAATGCCTTGTCCTTCACACAATATACGGGGAATATTTTCATCAAATCCGCCACCTGTGATATGGGCAACGCCATGAACATCTAGAGTGTGGATAACTTCAAGAACTTCACGAACGTAAATGTTTGTAGGAGTAAGTAATACTTCACCTAATGTCTTGTTAGGATCAAGTTCATGGTAAACTTTATGTAAATCAAGATTTGCATCTTTAACAATTTTTCTAACTAAACTAAAGCCGTTTGAGTGAACACCGCTCGATTCAATACCAAGTAATGTGTCCCCTACTTTAACTTGAGTGCCGTCAATTAATTTATCTTTATCAACAACACCTGTTGTAAAACCAGCGATATCATATTCACCGTTTTCATACATACCAGGCATTTCAGCAGTTTCGCCACCAACAAGAGCGCAGTTAGATTGTCTACATCCTTCTGCAATTCCACTTACAATAGCTTCAACCTTAGCTGGTACAGTCTTACCTTGAGCAACATAGTCTAAAAAGATTAAAGGTTCTGCGCCTTGAGCTAAAACATCATTAACACACATTGCGACTGCATCAATTCCGATAGTATCATGCTTATCCATTTCAAATGCAATCTTTAATTTAGTACCAACACCATCAGTTCCTGATACTAAAATAGGATTTTTAATATTTAATTTTGTTAAATCAAACATTCCACCAAAAGAACCAATATTTCCCATTGATCCTAGACGTTCAGTAGATTTAACATGTTTCTTAATTCTTTTAACAACATCATAGCCAGCTTCTAAACTAACGCCAGCGTTTTCATAATCAATTGCCATAATTTACCTCTTAAAATTTGTTATCTTTATTAGCATCATAAATTGATGAATATAATTCGGTCGGATATTTTCCTGTAAAGCATGCAGTACATAGTTCGTGTCTCTTAGAAATTTCAAATAAACTTTTTTCAGACAAGAAAGCTAAAGAATCAGCACCTATAATTTGTCTTACTTCTTCAATTGAGTGTTGAGCTGAAATGAGTTCATCGTATGTCGAAATATCTACACCATAAAAACAAGGTGAAATAATTTGAGGAGATGCAATTCTAACATGAATTTCTGTAGCACCTGCAAGACGTAATTGCTTAATAATCTTTTTACTTGTAGTACCACGCACAATTGAGTCATCGATTAGTACAACTTTTTTACCTGATACGATAGATCTCACAGGAGATAATTTCATGCGCACAGCGCGTTCTCTCATTTCTTGACTTGGTTCAATAAATGATCTACCTACATACTTATTTTTAACAAGACCCATTTCATAAGGTATGTGACTTTCTTCCGCATATCCGATAGCTGCACTTAAACTAGAATCAGGTACCCCTACAACTATATCCGCATCAACAGGAGCTTCTCTATATAATCTTCTTCCGGCTTCTTTTCTAAATGCGTGAACGTTTGTTCCCTCAATGTCACTATCAGGGCGTGAGAAATAGATATATTCCATCGCACACATATGATGATGCTTATACATAGAATAATCGTATGAGTGTAGTCCCTCGCTATCAATAGCTACAACCTCACCAGGATTTACATCACGAACAAATGTAGCACCTACGATATCTAGAGCGCATGTTTCACTTGCGACTACATAACCACCATTTAAAGATCCGATAGATAAAGGACGTAAGCCATATTTATCACGACATGCATACAATCTATCTTTTGTAATAATTAAGAATGCAAAAGCACCTTCAAGCATGTTAAGCGCGCGAATAATTACATCAATACGGCTAATTTCCACGCTATCTTTCTTAATCAAGTGAGCTAAAACTTCACTATCTGAAGTTGATTGGAAAATAGAACCATTATCTTCAAGATATTTTCTTAATTCATTAGAATTTACTAAGTTTCCGTTATGAGCTAATGCAAAATCACCGCCGTGGTGTCTGAATAAAAATGGTTGCACATTTTCAATACCGCCACCCCCGCTAGTCGCATATCTAACGTGACCTATTCCTGATTTTCCTTTTAAACTATTTATTTTTTCTTGTGTGAAGATTTCACTTACAAGACCTTCGCCTTTTACACGACTTAGTTTTTCATTGTTAACAGTTACAATACCGCAACCTTCTTGACCTCTGTGTTGAAGTGCATGAAGTCCGAAATAGATAAGCTCGTTTGCATTATCTATTCCATAAACTCCAAATACACCACACTCTTCGTGTAAGCCTCTAAAGATATTAGAATCCATACGAGGATCCTCCTTCATTATCTATTACTTAATCTCTTTAAAATCTCTTCGTAAGCTTCAATAACCTTACCAAGATCACGACGGAATCTATCCTTATCAAGTTTAGCATTAGTTGTAGAATCCCATAAACGGCAAGTATCAGGAGAGATTTCATCTGCTAAAACAATTTCGCCGTCGCTTGTTTTACCAAATTCAATTTTGAAATCAACTAATGTGATATTGAT
The DNA here is from genome assembly GCA_963633325.1 of uncultured Treponema sp. GTDB lineage: Bacteria > Bacillota_I > Bacilli_A > Acholeplasmatales > Anaeroplasmataceae > JAEELC01. The sequence goes on along the minus strand of CAVGYR010000005.1, from coordinate 13,581 downwards.
AGATGCAAATAACTTCTTTAAGATTTCATTAATCTTTAAGGTTAAAGTCTTAACTGTGTTTAATTCTTCATATGTAGCAGCACCTAATGCAACTGCATGGTCTTCGTTAATAAGTGGATCGCCTAGCGCATCGTTCTTATAACAAAGTTCAAATACTGTATTATCAATATGAGTTCCTTCTTCAATACCAAGACGCTTAGCCATAGAACCAGCTACAATGTTTCTTACGATTACTTCAAGAGGTAAAATAGTAACCTTCTTGCATAATTGGTCTCTGTCATTTAACTTTTCAATAAAGTGAGTAGGGATACCTTCTTTGTGAAGTTCATTGAAGATAATAGTAGTAATTTCGTTGTTTAAAATACCCTTATCTTTGATTTGGGCTTTCTTAATACCGTTGAATGCAGTCGCATCATCCTTAAAGTGCATAACAATTAAATTTGGATCATCAGTCGCAAATACTTGTTTAGCCTTTCCTTCATATAACATTTCTAATTGTTTCATAATAATTCTCCTTTTGTTTCCTTCTTATTTTTTGTTAAAATACATTACAGCGTTTTTAAATATGTTTTGTTCCTTAACGCCATAAATATTTTTAAAGTTGTTTTGTTCATATCTTTCAGAGTGACCCATCTTACCTAAGATTAAGCCATCATTAGATACGATACCTTCAATCGCAAAGCTACTTCCGTTAGGATTGTCAGGTGTAGATGTCGCAATATTTCCATCATTGTCAGAATATTGGAAGGCAACCATACCATTATCAAATAATACTTTTGCGAATGCATCAGAACATACAAACTTACCTTCACCATGGCTCATTGCAACTTTATGTAAGTCGCCTACATTAAATCCACTTAACCAAGGTGAGTTTGTATTACATACCCTAGTAGTCGCAATACATGAAACGTGTCTATTGATATCGTTTCTAAATAAAGTAGGACTATTTTCTTTCAATTCGCCAAGTTTACCATATGGAAGTAATCCAGACTTAATTAATGCTTGGAAACCATTACAGATACCAAGGATTAATCCTTTGCGACGCAATAAATTCTCAATAGCTTCTTTGATTATTGTATTATTTAATATAGTCGCAATAAATTTACCGCTACCATCAGGTTCGTCACCTGCTGAGAAGCCTCCTGCAATCATTAAGATATTACATTTATCGATGTTTTTCTTCATCTCATTTATTGATTTAGTTACATCACTTGGCTTTAAATTCTTAAATACTGTGCTAACAGTTTTAGCACCAGCTTTCTTCCACGCTTTTATAGAGTCATAATCGCAGTTAGTACCAGGGAAGACAGGAATATAGACAAGTGGATGTTCAATAGCTTCGAATGGATATTTAACTTTTTCTTTATTAACAGACTTTGTATAAGCTTTAGTCTCGTTCTTAGTATCTATTGCATAAATATGTGCATAGCCTTTGAAAGATGCATCATATAATTCTTCAAACGTAAATTTAGTTTGATTAATCTTATAAGTGTTTTCTCTTACATGTCCTAGTAAAATTGCGTTTTCATAATCTAATTTGACTTTAGACTCAACAACAATTGAACCGTAATCTTTATTTAATAGATTTAAATCAGTCTTTATGATATAACCCATCTTATTACCAAATGACATCTTTGTTAAGGCTTCAAATATACCGCCAAATCCTACCGCAAAAGCACTTACGATGTTCTTGTTTGTAATGTTTTCGTTTACGTATGTGAAGTTCTTATCAAGTTCTTTAATATTAGGCATTAAATGTTCAAGTGGATTATGTTTAATCAAATAAATATAATTGCCATCAGTCTTAAAATCTGTAGAGATAACGTTTTTCGCATCTACACAAGTAATACCAAATGCCATTAACATAGGAGGAACGTGTAATTCGTTAAATGAACCAGACATCGAATCTTTTCCGCCAATTGAAGGTAAATGTAAATCGTTTTGAATTTTAATAGCACCAAGTAGAGATTCAAAAGGAAGCCCGAATTTTTCACTTGAAGTCATCTTTTCAAAATATTCTTGATAACTAAAACGCATATTGTTATATTTAGCACCACTAGCTACTACCTTTGCACATGCATCGATAACTGCATATTGGCTACCTAAGAAAGGACTTGATTCAGTTAGATAAGGGTCATATCCATAAGCCATCACTGAAGCTGTAGTTGTTGTTTTGTTTCCTACAGGTAATTTTTGGCAAGATACTTGAGTTTCTGACAATTGATATTTACCACCATAAGGCATTAATACTGTTGAACGTCCGATTGTCGAGTCAAACATTTCTACTAAGCCTTTTTGAGTTGAAACATTCTTATCAGCTAATAATTTTAAAGCTTCTTCTTTAAATTCGCCTTCTATTTTGCGTTCAAAGAAATTACCTTCTTTGTGCGCTACAACATGACACTTTGAAGTGTGATTAGCACCGGCACTATCAATAAATTTACGACTTAGGTTTACATATAAAGTGTTGTGATAATACATCTTTAAACGAGGTTCGCTTGTTACATCCGCAATATGTATAACTTCAAGGTTTTCTTGTTTACAATATTTAATAAATTTAGCTTCATCTTCTTTACTTACGACAACAGCCATTCTCTCTTGAGATTCACTAATCGCAAGTTCGGTCGCATTTAATCCTGTATATTTAACAGGTACTCTATCTAGATAAATAGTTAAGCCATCAGCTAATTCACCGATTGCAACTGATACACCACCAGCACCAAAATCATTAGATTTCTTAATTAATTTACAAACTTCTTCACGGCGGAATAAATGTTCAATCTTACGCTCTTCAGGCGCATTTCCTTTTTGAACTTCACTTGAACATGTCTCAAGAGATTTTGAATCATGTATTTTAGAAGAACCTGTAGCGCCTCCGATACCATCGCGTCCTGTGCGGCCACCAAACATCAATACAACATCTCCGGCAACAGGTGATTCTCTTCTTACATCACGCGCTCTAACCGCACCTACTACGGCACCTACTTCAAGACGTTTTGCCACATAACCATCATGATAAATTTCTTTAACATGAGTAGTAGCTAAACCGATTTGGTTACCATAACTTGAATATCCGCTAGCTGCTTTAGTTGAAATAACTCTTTGAGGTAATTTATGAGGTAATGTATCTTCAACTTTTTGATAGATATCCCCACTTCCTGTTACACGCATAGCTTGATAAACGTAACTTCTTCCTGAAAGAGGGTCACGAATAGCGCCGCCTAAACATGTAGATGCGCCTCCGAATGGTTCAATTTCTGTAGGGTGGTTATGTGTTTCATTTTTGAATTGTAATAACCACTTTTCGTTTTTAGAGTTTTCGTTAACATTAACATATATTGAACAAGCATTATTTTCTTCAGACTCTTCTAAATCATCTAAATAACCTTGTTTTTTTAGATATTTAGCAGCTATACAAGCCATATCCATTAAACAAAGTTTCTTGTTCTCTCTATTTAGATCTTTACGCATTTTTAAATAAAGATCATAAGCTTCGTTTATTTCACGAGAGATAAACGATTCATCAATAGTAATTTCTAAAAATTCAGTATTAAATGTAGTATGACGACAATGATCTGACCAATAAGTATCTAATATTCTAAGTTCTGTTTCATAAGGATCTCTTCCTTCTTCCTTAAAATAAGATACAACACAAGCTAAATCACTAGGACTCATCGCAAGAGAATAATCAGATACAAACTTTTCTAAATCTTCTTCCTTAAGTTCTCTTAAGCCTGTTAAGATTCTTACATTATTAGTAACTGCTTTATTCTTTTCTCGTAAAGTTTTTAAATTCTTTTCACGTGATTCAACCGCATTTATATAATAAGCTTTAATACGAGTTATATCTTCTTCTTTAATATCATCATCAAAAATAAGAAGTTTACCAGATTTAATTTTAGCTTTTGATTTAGGATTAATTAATCTTAAGCAATCTTCTGCAGATTGTGCTCTTTGATCAAATTGTCCTGGTAAGAATTCTACAGCTAAATATTTTAAATTCTTAATTTCTAAGTCTTCAATGATATTATCTGTAACAACTTCACCAAATACTTGATATTTAGCTTTTTCGTATAAAGCTTCATCGATATTAAAAATATCATAAATGTTTAATAATCTTAAATTTTTAAGATTTAAGCGTAAGTTTAAATTCAAGTCGTTTTGTAAAGATTTAGCTTCAACTCTAAATCCTTCTTTCTTTTCTACAAAAATACGTTTTTTCATTTTTATTCCTCTATGTTTAGTTTCTTTTTATAGTCTAAATACTTATCAAGTGTCATATTTGTATAGGTTATGTGACCTAATTTTCTTAACTCTTTAACTTGTGTTTTGTGATACATATGGGTCGTGTGATTTGGAATTTCTTCAAGTTTTTGAAGATTTTTTAAGTCACGACCTAATATGTTTTTCATAAGTGTATTTGTTTTTAGTTCCGGTTTAGTTAAAGGTTTGTTTGTTAAGAACTTGACAAGTTCACTATACTGGCTTACATTGCATCCCTCAATTGTATAATGGCCACTATTGTGTGGACGAGGAGCCATTTCGTTAAAATAGAATTTATCCCCTTTAACGAAATATTCAATTGTAATAATTCCGTAATAATTAGTTTCTTTTAAAAATCTTTCACTTTCTTTAACGATTCGTTTTTCTAAATCTTTATCAAGATTTGCAGGTACGATTGATAAATCAAGAATACCATTTTTGTGAATGTTACGCGAAATTGGGAAGTGAATTATTTTTTCTTTGTCTCTAATCAATATTATTGAGCATTCAAAATCAAAATCTATTTTTTCTTCGATGATTGCGTCGACCTTACCTAAATAAGGCTCAATTTTTTCTAAATCATCTATACTATTTAAAACAATTTGCCCGTGACCGTCATATCCTTCTCTTCTTGTTTTAAATATTAAAGGGAAACCGATACAGTTTATCGCAAGCATAACATCTGCTTTTGTTTTAACATCATAATATCTAGCACAAACTAAATTATGTCTAAGCGCATTGTTCTTTTCTCTTAGTCTGTCTTGAGAATCTAGTAAAGGTGTAATTCCTTGCATGATATTATATTTACCATTAAGTTCTTTTAAAACTTCACCTTTTACATTTTCAAATTCATAAGATAATACCTTAGAACTTTCGCCTAATTCTTTTAATTTATCTAGGTCGTCATAAGATGCGACTATAAGCTTATCGGCTACACTTTTGCAAGGGCAATCAGCGCTTGGGTCAAGAACAATTGTTGTAAGGCCTAATTCATGAGCAGCTTCGCTCATCATCATTCCAAGCTGTCCTCCTCCGATTATTCCTATATCATATTTCATTTTCAAGCACTTCCTTTGTTTGTTTTTCTCTAAACAAAGCTAATTTTTCGCTTAATTCTTCATTGTTTATGGCTAAAATTGATATAGCATATAGAGCCGCATTTTTAGCCCCGTTTATAGCCATTGTACCTACAGGAACTCCTCCTGGCATTTGTACTATTGATAATAAAGAATCTAGTCCGTTTAAAGTTCTACTTTTAACTGGCACACCAATTACAGGAAGAGTTGTGTTGCTTGCGACCATACCAGGTAAATGAGCTGCTCCACCAGCTCCTGCTATAATAACTTTAATACCTCTTTCTTTAGCACTTGTTGAATAATCAAATAAAAGTTTAGGTGTTCTGTGTGCGGATACAACTTTTTTTTCGTATTCTACACCGAACTTATCAAGAATATCACAAGCATCTTTCATAACTTCAAAATCACTTGTTGATCCCATAATTACGCCAACTTCTATCATAATTTACCTCCTAGAAAACAAAAACAGAGCTTAAGAAAATAAGCCCTGTTTAGGTAGCACAAAAGTCTTGTATAAAAAAGAGATTGTTTGATATTTTAGTTTGAATTGTTGTTTCATATTATCACCTCAGAGTGATAAGCAAAAACAATAAGAAAAAAATTCTTAAATTTTAATCTTATAGTCTCTAAATTTACGGTCTAGAGGTAGAAACTTGCTTACCACATTTAAGCTATTATACAAGATACAGCTATTTAAATTTACAACATTATTCTAGCACATAATTTTTATTAAAAATAGTCTAATTTTAAAGAAAACGATTTCTTTTTTAAAAAATTGACTTATTTTTTGATTTTTAAGGGGATTTTTCAAACATCAAAATTAAATATATTTCAATAATTTTTATTATTTTTAAATTAAATATAAACTTGTCACACATAAAGTGATAAAATTTAAGAAAAGAGAGGTAAATTATTATGGAAAAAGAATTAAATCAAGAAGAATTAGAAATACAAGATAGATTATTTGAATTTTTCTCTCACGTTGAACCAGTTGAACACGCAGGTGTAACAGTATATGAACCTTTATTTAGAGTTGGTGCTGTTTTTGAAGAACAATTAAGAAAAACTGAGGGTATCGATCCAGAAGGATTAAATTTCTACTATGCAAATGTTTTAGCTGATACAGGATTCTCCGTTAAAGACGGACTTATTACTAGCGTTTCTCCTCAATTACTAGAAGCCCAAGCATTACATGCAGCTCAAGAAAGTAAGCGCGAGAAATTAATTAGCGAAAAAACTGCTTTATTTGCTCAATTTAATATTCCAAATGATACTTCAAAATTAGATGATAAGTTATTTGTTAAAAAATCTGATTTTTTAGATTCTATTAACTTTACTCGTACTAGCAACCGTATCGATAAAGAAGAATACAAAAAAATATATGAAAAGAATTTAGATGCAATGTTAAATCTTATCCCTAATGATAAGGGATACTTTAAAGGTGAAAAAGAAACATCTAAATCTATCGGATACTTTATGGAAAGTTTTGATTCATTCATCAGTCAAATGTTAAGTTATCATTTTGAAATTAAAGGTGGAGTCCCTGATCAATATAAAGCTCCTGCCTTTGGCGGATTAAAGGCTGATGAAATCAAAGCTAAATTTGTGAACAGATTTAAGCCAGAAATCAATATCGATGTTGATCCTATAGTTCACAGAGATAATCATGCAAGTATTATTTCAAATTTCTCTAAAATAAATCAAGACAGATTATCAGAAACTTGTGATACTTTAGCTAAAGAAGTTGTAGATAATGCCCGTGAAAAACTAAGCCAAGCTACAACTGACGAAGAAAAAGACAAAATAAAAATCAACACTTTATTAAATGTACGTGAATATTTCTTAGCACAAAGAAAGATTTATAAATCGCACTTCTTCTTAACGCGTAGATTTACAAAAGATACACGTGCTTACAGAACAAAATATGATAACTTATTTGATTCTCTTCTAGGTTTAGGCATGGAAAAAGGTTTTGTTAAGAGATTCCTAGATAACAAGACTAAAGTAATCACAATCGGTAACAATACTTACGATTACGAAAAAATCTATACTGAAAGTCAAGAATTTAAAGAACAACTATCAAGTTTTGATCAAAATTTCAGATTTGCGAAAAACAATGTTGAAGTTGATTTAAATGAACATAATCTAGAGGCAAAAGTTGATGATTTATAAAAACAAAAACAAGTAGAAAAAAATTTAAATAAATAAGTAAAAAAACGTTGTATACAAATATTCTTGTATACAACATTTTTTTAATCAACGAACTTGTGGGCAATATTAGCACTTAAAGTCTTATTTTCTTTAAATTCTTTATCTAATTGATTTAATAAATTTACATTATTAATATCATTATTTTCTACAATGAAATAATGTGCAAAAATCATAATTGCAGTTAATGATGAATCAAAACCTTGAACATTGTTCTTTTGAACATATTCAAACATTTTATACATAGAATCATTAAGTTTTTTAATGACTTCAATTAAATTCTTATCTAAAACATTTATAAATTTTAAATGATAATATTCTTCTTGGCTCTTAAGATACATATGGAAATACGGATCATTTATAATATTTACCATTTCAATTAATAAACCATGTTTAGGAATACCAAACGATTCATATAAAGCATATTGGTAGAATGTATATTCAAACAAACGACAATATAATATTTCTTTAGGGTTAGAAATAGGGATTTGTTTATTAACGATTTGATTAAATATGTATTCTAATTTTGCAGGTAAGCAACCCATTTGTTTATAGTAGATACTTGTATGGTTGTCCCAAAATGCAGCCTTATTAACTTGATTGTTAATAGTAGATGTTTGATCTCCACCATTATTTTTATTAGCTAAGAAATAGTGATATAACACATCTTTTGTAACTGCAACCTTTTTAATTCTACCAAGGGCCGCAACAGTAAAAGCTTCGTCTTCAGAGAAATCTAAATCTTCTTCAAAGAAAAGACCATCAATGATTTCTTTCTTCCATAATTTGTTCCATGGAAGAGTAATTGCAAATGTATGTTGATAGAACTTGATAAATTCATCATGACTTGTAACATCTAACACTTCGTCTTTTTCAAAATGTGCATAGAATAATGGGTGTTTGTTGTTACAAATAGCTACATCACAATCATTATCTTCAATCATTTTAGACATTTTTTCGAAGTAATTTAATTCAAGATCGTCATCTGCATCTACAAATTGTACGTATTCACCTTTTACCTTTGTAAGCCCTACATTTCTTGCGTGCGATACTCCACTATTTTTAATACTAAAAACTTTAATTCTAGAATCTTTCTTTTGATATTCTCCTATCATCGATAAGCTCTTATCTGTAGAGCCGTCGTTTATAATGATAATTTCTAGATTAGTATAGGTTTGATTAATAATGCTAGTTAACATTCTATCGATTGTGTTTTGTGCATTATACATCGGAATAATTACAGATATAAGTTTCATAATAAATTTCCTTTTACTTAAATAAGTTATTTACATATTTAGCTTCTGGTGTTGAATTTTTCTTTAATGCTTTATCTAATTGATTTAAAAAATTGACATTATCAATATCATTATTCTCTACTATAAATAATCTAGCAAAGATAGAAATAGCTACATATGTTGGTTTTAAATCTAATTCATGAGTATATATATCTAGATACGCATCATATATATAATCATTTAATTCAAGAACTTTCTTATCTAAATCGTGGCTTGTTAAACTATAGAACTTTAAGCCGTAACGTTCTTGAGTCATAACTGAGGCATAGAAGAAAGCATCAGTAAAGATATTCATCATTTCTTTATACATGTTTTCCTTAGGAATTTTAAATCCTGCGTAAGCCGCATATTGGAAGAATGTATAATCAAATACACGGCAATATAAAATTTCTGTTACATCAGTAATAGGAATTTGTTTATTATCAATTGCCTTTTGGAATTCTTCAAGTCTATGAGGTAATGTCCATAGTCCTTGATAATAGAATGAAGTTTTATATTCCCAGAACTTAGATGCATTAATAAGTTCATTTATCTTCGAATTTTCAGCTTCGCCGTCGCTTGCCTTAGCTAAGAAATAATGATATAAAACTTTACTAGTTGATACAACTTTCTTAATGTTTTTTGCAATAGTGCAGAAGAATAATTCGTCTTCCGCAAAATGAATATTTTCAAAGAATTGAACGCCCTTTACAGCACTTGCCTTAATTAATTTATTCCATGGAAGTGTAGGGCCATATGTATGTTGATAAAACTCTAAAAAATCATCATGTTTAGTTAAATCATACACGCGGTCACTAAAATAAGTCATAAAGAATGGGTGACGATTGTTACAAATTGCCATATCCGCATCATTTTCAAGAATTCTTCCTAATTGAATTTTGAAATAATCAAGGTCAAGGTCGTCGTCCGCATCCACAAATTGTATGTATTCTCCGTGCACATGTTTTAATCCTTCGTTTCTTGCATGTGATACGCCTTGATTTTCTTCATTATATATCTTAATTCTATTATCTTTCTTTTGCATTTCGTAAAGACGTTCTAGTGAATCATCAGTTGAACCATCATTTACACAAATTATTTCTAAATTTGTATATGATTGGCTCAAAATAGAACCAATACTTCTATTTAAATATTTACTTGCATTATATACAGGCACAATTACTGAAATTAAATTTTCCATATTATCCTCCTAATGTAAAGTATATTTTACATTTTTCTATATTATATACACAAAAGAATGTAAAGTCAACTATACATTTTGATACAAAAAAAAGGCCCCGAAGGCCTTATTATATTAATTTTTCCATTTCCAATCTTTAACTTCTGGAATATCTTCACCAAAATCATCGATATGTTGTTTATGCTTAACTAATGTATCACGCATCTTTTGGATTAAATAAGCTTTCTTATCGCCATATCCTTTAATTGCATTAAGTGCATCAATAACAAGGTGGAATCTATCAATCTTATTTTGAACACGCATATCAAATGGAGTAGTGATACTTCCTTCTTCTTGGTATCCTCTAACGTGTAAATCACGATTATTTCTTCTATAAGTTAATTCATGAATTACAGTAGGATATCCATGGAATGCGAAAATGATAGGTTTATCTTTAGTAAATATTGTATCATATTCAACATCAGTTAATCCATGTGGATGTTCTTGAGATGGTTTTAATTTAAATAAGTCAATTACATTGACAAATCTAACCTTAATTTCAGGTAAATTTTCTCTTAAAATACTAGTAGCTGCTAAAGCTTCTAGAGTAGGAGTTTCACCACAACCAACCATAACTACATCAGGTTCACTACCTTGATCGTTACTAGCCCATTGCCAAATTGATAAACCTTGTGAACATTCAGCTACAGCTTCTTCCATAGTTAACCATTGAGGACGTGGGTGCTTAGATGCGACTATAGTATTGATTAAATTCTTAGTCTTTAAGCAGTGATCCATTGTACAAATCAATGTATTTGAATCAGGTGGAAGATAAATTCTAGTTACATCTGGTTTTTTTGCAACCATATGATCAATAAATCCTGGGTCTTGGTGAGTAAAACCATTGTGGTCTTGTTGCCAAACTGTTGAAGATAAGATTAAGTTTAAACTTGCGATTGGTTGTCTCCATGATAATTGATTACAAATCTTTAACCATTTAGCATGTTGACTTACCATTGAGTCTACAATACGCATAAATGCTTCATAACTTGCGAAGAATCCATGACGTCCTGTTAGTAAATATCCTTCTAACATACCTTCACACATATGTTCAGATAACATAGAATCCATTACACGACCTGTAGGAGCTAAGTGATCATCAACATCGATAGTATTACTATCCCACATTCTATCTGTTACTTCAAATAAATGATTTAATCTATTACTTGCAGTCTCATCAGGGCCAAATACTCTAAAATTGTCTTGATTTAACTTAATTACATCACGAATGAATGCACCTAGATTAGTCATATCTTGGCTATCTTTTTCACCGTGATTACCAATCTCATAAGCATATTCTCTAAAATCAGGCATTCTTAAATCTTTTAATAATTTTCCGCCATTTGCATGTGGGTTAGCACTGATTCTGTGATCATATTTAGGGCATAATGCCTTTAATTCAGGAATTAATTTACCCTCAGGAGTAAATAATTCTTCAGGATGATAACTTCTTAACCATTCTTCTAGTAAACCTAAATGTTCAGGGCGAGACATATCAATAGGTACTTGGTGAGCTCTCCAATATCCTTCAACGATCTTACCATCAACAACCTTAGGTCCTGTCCATCCCTTAGGTGAACGTAGAACGATCATTGGCCAAGTCTTAGGGGACAAATCATTTCTTACACGGGCATCACGTTGATTCTTACGAATCATCTTCATACACTTATCAAGAGCTGCGGCCATTGTTTGGTGCATTACTAGCGGATCACTACCTTCTACAAAAATAGGTTCATATCCTAAGCCCTTGAAATACATTTCAAGTTCTTTGTGAGGAATACGAGATAATATTGTAGGGTTTGCAATTTTATATCCATTCAAGTGTAAAATAGGTAAAACTGCACCGTCTTTTTTAGGGTTAATGAATTTATATCCTTGCCAGCTAGTCGCAAGAGGACCTGTTTCAGCTTCGCCGTCACCCACAACACAAGCAGTAATTAAATTAGGATTATCAAGCACTGAACCAAATGAGTGCGAAAGAGAATAACCTAATTCACCACCCTCATGAATTGAGCCTGGAGTTTCAGGCGCAACGTGAGATGAAATACCTCCTGGGAATGAGAATTGTTTAAATAATTTCTTTAAACCTTCTTCATCTTCAGAAATATTAGGATAAACCTCAGAATAAGTTCCTTCTAGGTAAGCGTTAGCTACAAAGAAGTTACCGCCATGTCCTGGACCTGATATTAAAATCATATCTTGGTCATATTTTTTAATAATTCTGTTTAAATGTGCATAAACAAAATTTTGTCCTGGTACTGTTCCCCAGTGACCTACTATCTTCTTCTTAACATCGCTAGGACGTAATTCACGCTTTAAAAGTGGATTGTCAAGAAGGTATAGTTGAGCGGCAGACAAATAGTTAGCCGCATTCCAATACTTATTAATAAGTACTAATTCTTCCTCAGTTAGAGGACCTTCCAATTTCTTTGCCATTTTTTCCTCCATTATTGTAAATAATAGAAATAAATTATAGATTTCCTAAAATCTTATTTGTTCTCTCCTTTGCGACCATAATGTAATCTTGTAATAATTCTTTACTCTTGTCCCAAGAGAATCTAGGTTCTTGTGCTTGAGCTAATGTGTTAATATCGTTATTTACGAATATTACATTACTTCTTTCGCCAGTGTGCTTATTTTCAGCAGAACCATCTTGTGCAAGAATTACACAGTTAGTTAATTCGTCTCCAACTGTTTGAACATTGTTAACTCTTACTTGAAGTTCATTACCATTTTCACCAAATACTTTAGCAACGCTAAATAATTCATTGAACTTCTTTAAGTTTTCATCATTTCTTGTGATGAAATTAGCATCTGTATAAGCTACACGGTTAAACATAGGGCTAGCTACTTGAGATAATTTAGAAACTACACTATTAACATATTCTAAGAAAGATTCTACACTATCTCCCTTTTCAACGTTGTAACCAAATTGAATGTCGATACGATAAGTTCTTACGATAACAGCTTTATTTTCTAATGTGAAAATGTGGTTATCAACAGGGAATCCGTTAGGAAGTGAAGTTCTTGATTGTTCATGCTTGTATTCAGAGAATAATTCCTTTACAGCTTCGATTTTATTAACGAATTCACTTGCATTTCCGAAAACCGAGAATGTAGATTGAGCAGTTATAATTTTTTCCATATTTAATACCTCTTTTGTTTCTTAATTGAAAACGATTTCAATTAGTGTATATATTATATCAATTTATATGCTTAAATGCTAGATGTAAAACATATATTTTGTATTTTTTGCATTTTTATATACTCATTTTTTGATATTTTTCGTTTTTTATATGTTTTAAAATTCATATTTGGAGAGATTGTCATTTTGAAAAGACTCTTTTTTCAAGTTTTATAAAAATAAATAAAAAAATCAGTAATATTTTTTTACTGATTTTTTGTTTTAGTTATTTTTTTAACATTTTCTTCTTGTATTCTTCGTATCCTGGTTTATCTAGGAGCGCAAACATATTCTTCTTATAAGATTCAACACCTGGTTGATTAAATGGATTAACAC
>CAVGYR010000004.1:22037-32919 GCA_963633325.1 uncultured Treponema sp. | reverse complement strand
ATGCTTGCCTGTCACGCAGGAGATCACGGGTTCGATCCCCGTTCGAACCGCCATTTGATTGCGACATTAGATCAATTGGATAGATCGTTTGGCTACGAACCAAAAGGCTAGGGGTTCAAGTCCTCTATGTCGCGCCATTATTAAAATTTTATCTTATAAATCATTGACAAGCAATAAAATGCTTTAGTCACATCGGAAAGTAGCTTAGCTTGGTAGAGCGCCTGGTTTGGGACCAGGAGGTCGCAGGTTCAAATCCTGTCTTTCCGACCATTTGCAGGTGTAGTTTAATGGTAGAACCTCAGCCTTCCAAGCTGTTGACGTGAGTTCGATTCTCATCACCTGCTCCAAATAGTAATTATGTCGAACATTTGTGTTCGATTTTTTTTATTGTAAAGTTAATATGAACGAATAGTAAACGGAAAGCGAACGATTATATTCACCTTCTCATTATTACTAAAATTATGATTTTGTTATTTTAATTCAATAATTGAGAAATTTAGCTGATACAATGTATCAGCCTTTTTATATATTCTTTATGTAATTAAATACCGTAATATAATGTTTTTCAAAACACCGAATTGAAATGTTTCAAAACACCGAATTAAAATGTTTCAAAACACCGAAAATCATTGTATTATAACAAAAATTTGTATAAAATAAATATAAGGAAGTGATATTAATGGAAAAATATATAAAAAGAACTATAGAACCTTATTTCTTAAGAAAACTCAAATCTTCTGGATGCGTATTAGTAAGTGGACCTAAATTTTGTGGAAAAACAACAATGTGTGAACATTATGCATCATCAGTTACATCATTAAAGACTAACAATGCAATAAAGTTAGCTTTGTCCGATCCTAAATCGACTTTGATAGGTAAAACACCGCATTTAATTGATGAATGGCAAAAGGCACCAGAAATATGGAATATTATTAGAGATGATTTAGATAAAAATTATGAATTTGGTAAATATATATTGACTGGAAGTACAACACCAGTTAACCCAGAAAAAATACAACATTCAGGGGCAGGCAGAATAACAACGTTAGTTTTAAAACCTTTTACATTATGGGAATCAAATGATTCAACAGGTGAGATATCATTACATGAATTATTTGAAAAACAAGCTTTTAAAACTATATATCAAAATGAAAAGTCTAACAGTCTTTCAAAAATTGCTTATTTAATTTGTAGGGGTGGTTGGCCGATTTCGGTTATCGCTGATGAAGAATATGCAATAGATGTAACAAATAACTATTATGATAGCCTTTTTACTATTGAAGATGAAAGCGATGAATTTGCGTTATTACTTAAAAATAAAAATATAGAATTATTAAAATTAATATTGAAATCATATGCAAGAAATATTTCAAGTGAAGCTAAAAAGAGCCTTATGATAAGAGAAATATTAGAATCAGGCTCTAGATTATCGCTAGATGAAGATACTTTCGACTCATATGTTAAAACTTTGAAAGATTTGTTTATAATATTTGATATGCCCGCATGGAATTTAAACTTAAGAACTTCTATTGCGGTTAGAACAACACCTACTCATCATTTTGTTGATACATCAATAGCTACATCGGCACTAGGAATTACACCTAATGATTTATTAAACGATTTGAATTCGTTTGGTTTATTTTTTGAAGATTTAGTTATTAGAGATTTGTCTGTATACGCTGAGGCAATTAATGGACAATTAAAACATTATCGGGATAGTTCAGGACAAGAAGTAGATGCAATAATTGAGACTAGAAACGGAGATTATTGTGCGATCGAAATAAAGATTTATAGTGAACAAAACGTTTTAGATGCAATAAAATCATTAAATAAATTTGAATCGAAACTTATAAGAAGTAATAATAAATTGCCAAAATTTAGAATGGTAATAACAAGCCATGGTGATTGTTATAAAACAGAGGAAGGTATTTTTGTAGTACCTATTACGATGTTAAAAGATTAGATAATAATAAACTAAAATAATTTTAAAAAAACATTAAAAGTTGTATCTTTCACTTTTGGTTGGTTAAAAATCTATTTGATACTGTTTATAGCAAAGATGATTTAAAACTACTAAAAACGCAAAATTGAGCTATAATTGTAATGTCAATTTATTTAGAGGTTTTATATGGTAAGTAAAGAACTAGAAAATGGTAATGTATTTAAAGTTGTATTTAAATTAGCATTACCTGCTATGATTGCCCAATTTATTAATGTTTTATATTCAATAATAGATAGAATCTATATATCAAATTTAAAAGTTGATGGTGATCTAGCCTTAACCGCAATCGGGGTTGTTGCACCTGTATGCACAATGATTTCATCATTTTCTTCTCTTTTAGGACAAGGTGGAGGGCCTTTGATGGAAATGAGTGTTGGGAAAAAAGATTTAAACGGTGCTAGAAAAGTATTAAGCAATGCATTTTTAATGTTATTAATCTGTGGAATACTGGTTCCTTTGATAATGTTAATTGTGCATACACCACTTTTAAGTTTGTTTGGTGCAACCTCAAAAACTATCGGATTTGCGAACGATTATATGTTGTTTTATTTAATCGGTGCACCTTTCCAAATTATGGCACTTGGCTTAAATTATTATTTAACAAGTCAAGGTTATGCAAATAAGGCAATGTTTACAATGATTTTAGGCGCATTAGTAAATATACTTTTAGATCCATTGTTTATATTTGGCTTTAATTTAGGTGTTAAAGGCGCAGCTATTGCGACATCAATTGCACAAATTGCATCATTTGTTTATGTATTTATTGTACTAAGACTTAAAAGCACAGAAGTAAATATAACTTTTGGACAATATGATTTTAAGACTATGAGAAAAATTCTTTTCTTAGGTGTTTCACCATTTATTATTTTAATGACAGACTCTTTAGTACTAGTATTTTTAAATATGAGTTTAAAAATGAATGTCGAGGCTGATTTAGTTGATAAATATATTTTAACTGCTACAATCATTACTTCCTTTTATCAGTTGTTTTCGATGCCGCTTCTTGGAATATCAGGAGGGACTGGTGCTATCTTATCATTTAATTACGGCGCTAAAAATAGTAAACGTGTAAAGGAAGCTGAAAAAGTCATTACTATGTACGCACTTATTTTTACGTCTATTTGTTTAATTTTATCTGTTTTTCTAGCTAAACCATTCTTTAATTATATGACTAAGGACACATTTGTTTTGTCACTCGCAAGTAAAATGGTTTGGTGCTACATGGCTCCTTTTATAATACTTTCTTTTCAATATACTTTTGTAGATGGTCTTACAGCACTAGGCTTAGCCAATATCGGAATATTCTTGTCCCTTAATCGTAAAATTACAAATATTGTTTGTATTTTAGTTCTCCCTAAATTTGTAGGCGGCGAAGGTGTGTTTTATGCGGAACTTATCGCAGACATTTGGTCAAGCGTGGTTTCTTTCACTACATTTATGTTATTAATTAATAAAATATTAAAGAAAAATGAAAATAGGTAAATATAACAAGCATTATTTTTTGAGTTTCATTTTTAAAATGATATACTTAAAAAAAGGATTGATTATATGTTAATTACAAAAGAGGCTAGAGACTTATTAAATAAGCGATTAAAAGAAAAAGGGAAGAAGGCTCTTGTACTTAAAATTTTATTACAAGGACCTACAGGGAGAGAATTACATTTTGATTTAACTAATGATGATAATAATTTGAGATTAGTTGACGGAGTATGCCTAGAAATAAATGATGAAGATTTAAATACTTTATATGAATTAGGTGTAATGTTTGAGTGCGACGAGTCTAATAAACTTATAGTTACTAAAAAAGGTGTTACATGTTCTAAAAGCGGAACCTGTAAATGTGACGGCACTAAAACCACTTGTGAATGTGTAAAAGAAGTGAAATCTTAAAACAAAAATTAGTTAATAAACAAAAATAAAAAATTGTCTATTATTTTAAAAACTGAATTAGTATATAATAATAAGTGGGAGAGACGGAGGAATAAAATGCAAATTCGTAAAACAAAAATCATTTGTACATTAGGACCTGCCATTGATTCTTATGACAAATTAAAAGAAATGGTAGAACATGGCCTAAATTGTTGTAGACTTAACTTTTCTCATGGAACTCATGAAGAACATAAAGTTAGAATTGATAGAATTAAGAAATTAAGAACTGATATGAATATATCACTTCCTATTATGCTAGATACTAAAGGACCTGAAATTAGAGTTAGAGACTTTGAAAACGGAGTAGCTACGCTAACTGAAGGGTCATTATTTACAATTAAACCAGATGATGGCTCTTTAGGAAATGAACATGAAACATGTATTACATACCCACGCTTAGCTGAATTCGTTAAAAAAGGCGATACAATTTTAATTGATGATGGTACAATTGAACTTTGTGTAGAGAACATCGAAGGAAAAAATGTTGTATGTAAAGTGCTTAATACTGCTGTTATTAAGAACCATAAATCAATTAATATTCCAAATGTTATTATTGACCAACCTTTTATTTCTGAAACTGATAAATCTGATATTATCTTTGGTTGTGAACAAGGTGTTGATTATGTAGCTGCTTCATTTACAAGAAGAAAAGAAGACGTTCTAGAACTTAGAAAACTTCTTGATGAAAATGGCGGAAAAGATATCAAGATTATTTGTAAGATTGAAAATACTGAAGGTATTCAAAATATGAATGATATCATTGAAACAGCTGATGGTGTAATGGTAGCTCGTGGAGATATGGGTGTTGAAGTTCAATTCAAGTATTTACCTGCTATTCAAAAAGATATGATTTCTAAATGTTACAGAAGCGGTAAGATTGTTGTAACTGCAACTCAAATGTTAGATTCTATGCAACATAACCCTCGTCCTACACGTGCTGAGGTTAGTGATGTAGCTAATGCTATCTACGACAGAACTAGTGCGATCATGTTATCAGGTGAATCTGCAGCTGGTAAATACCCTGTAGAAGCTGTAACTGCAATGTCTGATATTGCACTTGCGACTGAAGACGATATTAATTATCAAGAACGTTATTATAGAAATAACTTAAATTTAGGTGAAGGTGTATTATCAACAATTTGTAATAGTGCAGTAGCTGCTAGTTTCCAAATTGATGCTAAAGCAATTGTTTGTGTAACTATGAATGGTATTACTCCTCGAGTCCTTGCAAGTTATAGACCTAATTGCCCTATTATTGCAATAACTGTTAATGAAAAAGGATATCACCAATTAGGCCTTATTTGGGGTGTAATTCCTGTTAAGGCTGAAGTTCAACATTCAACTGATGAATTATTCTTGTATGCGGCTAAAAAAGCTGCTGATACAGGTATCGTTAAAAAAGGCGATAAGATTATCATTTTAGGTGGATCATATATCGGTTGTGGTATAACTGATACAATGAAGATTCATACAATGAAATAAAGAAATTTCCTACAAGACTTTCTTGTAGGACTTTTTATATCTTTTTATAAAAGCGTTTACAAAATTTATTGAAAACAAGTTTTTCTAATGGTATAATAAAGCGAAAGAGGTGTTATCATGTCTAATGCGACTATTTATGATGTAGCAGGTAAAGCTGAAGTATCATTAGCTACAGTTTCACGTGTATTAAATAATCCGGAAAAAGTTAATGAAGCTACTAGAAATAAGGTTTTAAAAGTTATTAAAGAATTGGGATATAAACCTAATGCAATTGCAAGAGGTTTGGCTAGTCATAAAACTACAACTGTTGGCATTATGTTGTCAGATGTAACACGTGCTTCTACTAGTCAATTACTTGGTGGTATAATTGATATTGCAAAAAAATATAGTTATTCAATTAAAATTTTCTCAATGGCAGGAGATAATTCGGTACTAGATAGCATAAGAGAAGTTATCTCGGAACAAGTAGACGGAGTACTTTTCTTAAATAACGAAATTGATAACAATCAAATGAATATTGTTAAAGAACAAACAGGTAATGCAAATATTCCGCTTGTATTAACAAATGTAATTTCTGAGGACCCTGAACTTGCAAGTGTTGCAATCGATTATGTAGATGCTTCATACAATATTACTAAAGAACTTATTAATAAAGGTAAGAAAAATATTTATTTATTATCAACTGTAAGACGTTATACAGTTAATACAAAAAAAGAAGAAGGCTATATTAAAGCTATGAATGAAGCTAATTTAGAGCCTAAGATTTTCAGAACTAGTGGTGATTTATCAATCAATACGCCTCACTTTGAAGAATATTTTGACACG
This sequence comes from uncultured Treponema sp., assembly GCA_963633325.1. Classification (GTDB taxonomy): domain Bacteria; phylum Bacillota_I; class Bacilli_A; order Acholeplasmatales; family Anaeroplasmataceae; genus JAEELC01. Next base: position 26,681 of record CAVGYR010000004.1, on the reverse strand, counting down.
CATGAAGTGGATGCGGCTATAGGTGTTAGAGATTCAATTGCTGTATCATTTATGAATGTAATGATTAATAAAGGTAAGAGAGTGCCAGAAGATGTTGCGGTTGTCGGATATCAAAATACAAAATATGCAATGCTAGCGCGCCCTGCATTAACTTGTATTGATACACCGGTTTATGATATTGGTGCAGTAGCTATGAGATTGCTTACTAAAATTATGAAAGGGGAAGATGTAGATAATATTAAAGTCGTTCTTCCTCATAAAGTAATTAGAAGACAATCAATGTAGTTGACAAGTAATAAATATTTTTGTAGAATTTAAACATAAGTAAATAAGCTTGTGATCTAAACGAGGGTTTTATATAATTCTTCTAGAGATATTTCGGTTGGTGAAAGAAATAAAATTATATATAACAAATTACATTTAGTGAAGCTGAAAGAGTGCCTCTCTTTAAAAGGCTAAAGTGCAGAGGAAACTCTGAACTAAGGTGGTACCGCGTTTTAGACGTCCTTAGATTTAAGGATGTCTTTTTTTATTACTAGGAGGAAAGAAAAAATGGGTATTTATGAAGAATTAGAATGGCGAGGATTAATTAAGGATGTATCCGATCCTAGCTTAAGAGAAAAATTAAACAACGGAGGAATGACTTTCTATATCGGAACTGATCCTACAGGTGATTCACTTCACATCGGACATTTTTCAAGCTTTTTAATTTCAAAGCGTTTAGCAGCTGCAGGACATCATCCTATTTTATTAGTAGGTGGCGGAACAGGACTTATCGGAGATCCTAAGCCAAATGCTGAACGTCCTATGATTACTTATGAACAAGTTAAACATAATTATGATTGCTTAGCTAAACAAGCTCATGATATTTTTGGCTTTGAAGTAGTAAACAATTATGATTGGTTAAAGGACATTAATATTCTTGATTTCTTAAGAGATTATGGTAAATATTTTAATGTGACTTATATGTTACAAAAAGATATTGTAAAGAGAAGACTTGATGAAGGCATTTCATTTACTGAATTTACATATATGATTTTGCAAGCTCTTGATTTCAATTACTTACATGATCACTACGGTGTAACAATGCAAGTTGCAGGGCAAGACCAATGGGGCAACATTACGAGTGGTATTGAACTTGCAAGAAGAAAATCGGGAACTGAGTTATACGCATTTACAATGCCTATGCTTACAAAATCTGATGGTACAAAATTTGGTAAAACAAATGGTAAAGCTATTTGGTTAGATAAGGAAAAAACTAGCCCTTATGAAATGTATCAATTCTTTATTAATTCGGAAGATGAAAAGGTTATTGATTACTTGAAATTCTTAACATTCTTATCTAAAGAAGAAATTGAAGATATTGAAGCACGTCATAAAGAAAAACCAGAACTTCGCTTAGCACAACAAACTTTAGCACATGAAGTTATTACTTTCTTACATGGCGAAGATGCATATAACGAAGCTTTAAAGATTTCAAAAGCTTTATTTGAAGGGGATATCAAGGCTCTTACTAAAGAAGAAATTGAAATGGGATTTAAAGATTTACCTTTAAATGAGATTTCAAGTGGTACAAAATTGGTAGATGCAGTTATTACATGCGGTCTTGCTAAATCAAAAAGAGAATCTAGAGAATTCATTTCAAATAATGCTGTAAGTATTAATGGTGAAAAATGTAATGATTTAGAAAAAGTTTTAACAGTTGATGATACTATCGGACAAACATATATAGTCGTACGTCGTGGCAAAAAGCTATATGCTTTAATCAAAATAATCTAAAAATAAGGGGTTTTCGCGAAGAAAGCCTCTTTTTTGAAATTTTGTCTATTTTTTAGAATTTTATTTCGTTATTTTCTGCGAAAAATATAAAATTTTATCTGTTTTTGGAGCCTGAAAATTGTGAAAATTATGTGAATTCGTTTAAATGCGCAAAAAATAAAATATTATTTAAATAAATGCAAAAAAATCGTACATTTAACATAACAAAAAAATAAAAAAATAAAGGCTTTGAATTGATTAAAACTAATAAATGAAATTTAATTCAAGAAAAAACTTGTTAATAAAAATATAAAATTGTTTAGGTAGCGTTTTCACAAAAGAAAATTAAAAAAGGTATTGCAATGTAAGAAAAATGGGCGTAAAATATACGTAAACATAGACAAAGGAGAAAAAGATAATATGAAGAAAAAAATTGTAAATACTTTATGTTTAGGTCTTGTTGGCGTTACTGCAGTTTCTGCTCTTGCCTCATGCGGAAATAAGAAAACTGAATCTAACGGCGTATATACTTATAGAGGTTCATTCTCTGGTGAATTCTCTAAAGGTGCTTGGGACCCACTTACTTGGCAATTAAATCTTGATAGTGTTCCTCTAGGATATACTACAACAGGTTTATATGCATTTAACTATAACAGTGATAAGACTAGTTATCAAATCGATCCTGAACTAGCTGATGCTGCACCAGTAGATGTATCAGATGAATATGGTTTAAAGGATGATAAGGGCAATACTGTTTCAGGAACTGCTTATAAGGTAACTTTAAAATCAGGTGCTAAGTTTGATAATGGTGTTGAAATCACAGCTCAAACATTCGTTGATTCTTATAAGTTATTAATTGATGCAGCTTATGATAACTACCGTGCAACTACTTATGAATCAGATGGTATTGTAATCAGAAATTCTGAATTCTACCATTACAAGGGTCAAACTAAGATGATCACTCTTGGTTCATTCGTATCTTATGCAGACGACACTACTAAAGTTGAAGATATCTTCAAAAGTAAATATCTTGGTGATGATAAGAACTTCTATGCATCTGTTGAAGGCACATTAGGAACAACTGCTAAGGATTTAAAAGCAAAACACCCAGAATTAGTATTTGATAAGGATGAAAACTATGTTAAATTAGGAACTGATTATACTACTGCTAAGGCTAAATTCGATGAATTATTCAAAGAATATCAAGAAGCAACACAAGATGAATGTGATGCATATTTCAGCTCTTATGCTTATGTATACTATACATTTGCAGACCATGATGAAACTTGGTTCGATGAAAATGTTGGTATTAAAGCTCTAGGCACATATGAATTATTATTCAAACTTGATAGTGCTATTGATTTATTTAACTTTGAATATAACACTTCATCTACATGGTTAGTAGAACCAGAAGCTTACAAGAGATTGACTACTGTTGCAGCTGACGGAACTAAGAGTTCTACTTATAATAAGACAGCTGAAACATCAGTTTCATATGGACCTTATAAGATTTCAAGCTATACTACAACCGAATATTCTCTAGAAAGAAACGAAAGTTGGTATGGTTATTCTGATGCTTATAAAGCAAATTACGAAGGAATGTATCAAACAACTAACCTAAGCTTCAAGAAGATTGAAAGTGATGAAACATGCTTAATGAGTTTCCAACAAGGTGACCTTGATGAAGTTTCATTATCAGCTGATCATGTAGCTGATTATGCACAATCAAGCCAAAAATATATTACTCCTGAAACTTACTTAATGAGTTTATTCATGAATAGTAATGAAGAATATCTAAAAGCTCTTGATGCAGCTGGAACTACAAAGAACGCAGTTTTAGTTGCTGATGACGACTTCAGACGTGGTTTAAGCTACTGTATTAACAGAGTTGAAGCAGCTAAATATGCTCCTGGTTCAACTGCAAGTGCTATGATGTTAGACGACTTATATATGGCTGACGCACAAAATGGTGTTGTTTATAGAGACACAACTTCAGGAAAATCTGTTTATGAAGCTATCTATGGTACAGGTGCTACTGATGTTAACTCATCATATGATGTTGAAAAGGCTGTAGAAAACTTTAATAAGGCTTATGATAGAGCTGTTGCTGCTGGTACTTATAACGCAGGCGATGAAATCATATTAAACATCGGTTTAACAAATACAACAGGCTCAGAATATTTATCAATTGTTGAAAATGTTACAAAGTATTTAAAAGCTGCTTTAAGTCAATCTAGATTTGGTAATATTACTGTTACAATTAAAAAGGAAGGAACTGCTGGTTATCGTTATGCTAACTTAAAAGCTGGTAAGACAGTTATGGCATTCTGTGCATGGGGCGGAAATGCGTTCTCACCTTATGGATTCATCCAAGTTTACTTCAATCCGGATTATAACTATATGCCTGGTTTCGATCCAACAAAAGAAACTGTAACAATTAGTATTGATGGTCAAGATGTAAAAAAGACTTACTATGAATGGTTCAAAGCTGTTTCTACTGGTAAATATAGTGATGCTGCAAGTTTCGCAAAACTAGAAAAAGATGATAAATCAGCTACTAAGACAGCTAGCCAAGTTTATATCTTATCTAAACTAGAAACTGCTTACTTACAACAATTAGAAATCATTCCTATTTATGCTTTAGGTACAACAAGTCTTGTTTCTTACAAAGTTAAATATGCTACTGAAAAATATGTTAACGGTGTTGGTTATGGTGGTATTCAATACTTAACTTATAACTACGATGATGCTGAATGGGAAAGCGTAAAAGCTAACGTAAAGTATTAATTTAATTAAAATTGGAAGTGGAGAAAAAACGCTCCACTTCTATTTTTAAGATTTAACAAATATTGAATTCTATAATGAATTATAGTAAAATATTTTATA
>CAVGYR010000004.1:0-21931 GCA_963633325.1 uncultured Treponema sp. | reverse complement strand
AAAAAAATGGGTAAATACATATTAAAAAGAATTTTATTAATGGTTATTAACGTTTTAATTGTAACTTTAATACTATTCTCATTAATTCGTCTTTTGCCAGTATCTATTGCATCAAGTAGTGAATCGGAAGTTAGAGCTTTAGGTAATCACTATAAGTCAATTGGTTGTACGTTTAGCTGGATTAATCCTGATACACATGTTTTTGAAACCGTTAAAGGAAAACCAATTTTACAACAATTTGGAATTTTTATTGGTAATGTTTTAAAAGGTTATTTAGGAGAATCAACACAATCTGTAGCTACTAACGGATCTGCACTAGTTTCTGAAATTTTCAAGGAACGTATTGGTGTTACAATTCAATTGAACATCATTTCGTTTATTATTTCTGTACCTCTAGGTATATTATTTGGAGTTATTGCTGCACTTAAAAAGAACAAATGGGAAGACCATGTTATTAGTATTATCGTTATGTTATTCATTTCGGTACCAAGCTTCGTATTAGCATTATTAATGCAATACTTTATAAGCTTTAAACTAGGTTGGTTCCCACTTACTTATTCTACAAGTAATCCTAAGTCTATTGTATTACCAGTATTTGCGTTGTCATTTGGTACAATTGCTGGTATCACACGTTATACTCGTGCCGAACTTACTGAAGTATTAACATCAGATTTCATGTTACTTGCACGTGCTAAAGGTTTAACAAGAGGTCAAGCTACGTTTAGACACGCATTGCGTAACTCAATGGTGCCTGTTATGCCTATTATCATTTGGAATTTTATTTCAATTTTAGCAGGTTCATATGTAATTGAAACTGTATTTAGTATCCCTGGTATCGGTAGATTAATTATTAAGGCTATCAATGTAACACCACCTGATTATGATGTTTATGTAGTAATGTCTTCATTCTACACTATTCTTTCATTCGTTGGTGCGTTAATTGTAGACTTATCTTATGGTCTAATTGACCCAAGAATTAGAATGGGAGGTAAAAAGTAATGGAATCAAGTTTAAACGAAATTAAAAAAGATGATTTTACTTTTGTCCAATCTGACAAAAAGATATATGACCAAAAATTTGAAACTAAAAACATTGGTTTCTTTAAAGATGCAATGATACGTTTTACCAAAAATAAAGCGTCTATTGTAGCTTTTGCAATCATTATTATTATTGCACTTTATGCTATTATTGTGCCTGCAGCTAGTAAATATGATGCAGATTACCAAGATGCGTATTTAAAATATTGCACACCTAAAGCTGGTGGTTTATTTGGATGGAATGGTACTGCTACTTTTGATAGTTATGCAAACTCTGATGCTCTTAGCAGATATAATAACTACTATCCACTAGGTCTTGTTGTAAGCACTGAAGAAACTGTTGGTTTTGATAAAAAAACAGCTTACAAAGTAACATATGATACTTATGTTTATCGTGGATCTTATGTTGAAATTAACCTTACAAAAGATGAATATAATAAACTTGTCGAATATCAAGTTAAAGAAGGTTCTTTAAAGGGCTATACTAAGACTTTAGATAATGGCGTAAGATTAATTCAAGCATCAACATGGACTCGTCAAAGTGATGAAATATTAGTTCCAGCTGCTAAAAGTGATACAAGTACTGGTGGTAATGTAGCATATTCTGCTTATTACACAACTGATTCCGAAGGTAAGTCAGTTGAAAATACTATTACTTCTAAGACTGAAGATGCTTTAAAGAGCGTTGACTCTAATTTATATTTTGAAACTGCAAATTATGTTGCATCTTCAGGACAATATATTGTAAGAGTTAATTATTACAACTATTATAAATATATTCATGGTTTTGCACCATCATTTGTATTTGGTTCTAACAACCTAGGTCAAGACTTATGTTCACGTCTTGCAAATGGTTTACGTTTCTCTTTAATTCTAGGTATTATTGTTTCTGCTATTAATATCGCATTTGGTATCTTTATTGGTGCTATCGAAGGATATTACGGTGGAGCTGCCGATATGATTATTGAACGTGTTATTGAAATTCTAAACTCTATTCCTACAATCGTTGTATGTTCATTATTTGTATTCTACATTGGTACATCAACATTTATGGATAAGGCTCGTATTCTGTTGTTTGTATTCTTCATATCTGGATGGACCGGTATAGCATCTACTGTACGTTCACAATTCTATAGATACAAAGGACAAGAATATGTTTTAGCTGCTAGAACATTAGGAGCTAAAGATAGTAGAATAATATTTAGACACATCTTACCTAATGCTATCGGACCACTTATCACTCAAGGTGTATTATATATTCCTTCAGTAATATTCAGCGAAGCTAGTTTATCATATCTAGGTATTATTAACTTCGATACAGGTACTATAGCATCTGTAGGTTCATTGTTATCAAGTGGTCAATCAAGTATGTTACTTGCACCACACGTATTACTATTCCCTGCATTCGTAGTTGCGGTTCTTATGGTCGCATTCAATATATTTGGTAATGGTTTACGTGATGCATTTAACCCATCATTGAGAGGAGCTGAATAGTATGGCTGATGTTGAAAAGATATTACAAGTTAAAGATTTAACTATTTCTTTTAAAACTAATAATGGTACCGTTAAAGCTGTACGTGATATCAGCTTTGATTTAAATAAAGGAGAAACCCTTGCCATCGTTGGTGAATCTGGTTCAGGTAAATCAGTTACTAACCGTGCAATTATGGGTATTTTAGCTAACAATAAAATTATTGAAAATGGTGAAATCCTTTTCGAAGGTAAAGATTTATTAAAGACTAAGGAAGAAGACTTTGTAAAAATTCGTGGTGCAAAAATTGCGATGATCTTCCAAGACCCTATGTCAAGTTTAAATCCTATCATGAAAGTAGGTAAACAAATTTGTGAATCTACTATCTTAAAGTCTAAAGCTGACATTAAGGAAGCTAAAAAGAATCTTTCTACTTTAAGCAAGATTTATAGTCTAGCTGCTAGTAAAGAAGAAATTGAAACTATTGATATATATATTAATGCATATAGTGCTCAACAAGAAAAACTTTATCATTATAATTATGCCGTTTACTATCTTGAAAAGTCTATTCCAGGATTAAATCAAGTTGTTGAATTGCTTGATATGAAAGGTTTAGCTAATGCAAACTTCTATACTTCATGCAATAATTTCGTTACATTCTTTAGTTCTGCATTCAATGATGATGTTATAAAAATTGACTCAGAAGCTCATAAAGCTTTCGTTGAATTATCAGATTTAGCGGTTAAAGCTGATTTGGGTAAGATTGAAATTAAAGAAATTAAAGATCATGTAGCTAGTTTACTAAGCGTATGTAAACAAGCTATCGAAGAATTCCAAACTAAAGAAAAGAAAGAATATCTTGATGTATTCTATAAAAACGTATTTGATAGGGAATTCTCTAATTCAGCTAGTGAAATTAAAGAAATCGAAGACTTCAAACAAGAAGTTGTTAGTATCTTAAATAATGTTACAAAGAAGATTAATGAAGAATATAGTGCAAAAGCTGATACTATTTTAGATGCATTCGGTTCTATTTCTAATTTAGTTACATTTGATAAAGAAACTAAGAAAGCTTATAAAGAATTTAATGCAGTATTAAAAGCTAATATGAATCCTTTATTTGCATTCGAAGAGACACCTGATAACTTATTCTTACCTGCAGTTGAAGGCTATGTACATTCTTATTTCAATACAATTGAATTAAACAACAAGCGTGTAGCTGAAGCAGAAAAGAAATATGAAAAAGTTAGTAAGGCTGCATTAAAGAATAACACTGATGCGCCTGTTAAAGAAGATGTTGTTTTAATCGATGAAAAACAATATATTACTAAAGCTAATGAAGTTGTTGTACAATTAAAGGCGTTTGTTACAAAGATTAAGGACAATGAATATGAATCTAAATTAAACGGTGAATATTTGATTGAACAAATTAATAAATATAGTATTCAACGTGTTTCTAAGATTACTAAAGCAATGGCTCGTGATAAAGCTCTTGAATTAATGAGAGAAGTAGGTATTCCTTTCCCTGAAAAGAGATTTGAACAATATCCATTCCAATTCTCAGGTGGTATGAGACAACGTATCGTTATTGCGATTGCGATTGCATCTAACCCAAGAGTTCTAATTTGTGATGAACCTACAACAGCTCTAGATGTTACTATTCAAGCTCAAATCCTTGAATTAATTAACAAATTAAAGAGAGAACGTAATTTATCAATCATTTTCATTACACACGATTTAGGTGTTGTAGCTAACATGGCTGATAGAATTGCAGTTATGTATGCGGGTAAGATCGTTGAATATGGTAAGTGCGATGAAATCTTCTATGAACCTCGTCACCCATATACTTGGGCATTATTATCAGCTATGCCTGATATCAACTCAAGCGAAAAACTTGAATCTATTCCAGGAACTCCACCTAACATGTTATTCCCACCTAAGGGAGATGCGTTTGCTGCTCGTAATAAATACGCTATGAAGATTGATTTTGAGAAACAACCTCCATTCTTCAAAGTTAGTGATACTCACTATGCAGCTACATGGTTATTACATAAAGATGCACCTAAGGTTAATCCACCTAAGATTGTTCTTGAACGTATTAAGAACATGCGTGCTCTTGCTGAACAAGATTACAAAGAAACTGGTGAAGTTGTTGTTGACTTCTCTAAGAACGAATTTACTAAAGAAAACTAGGAGGATAGTATGGTTGTAGATAAATTTGAAAATGCTGAAACTATCCTTCGAGTTACGCATTTAAAACAATATTTTAAACTTGGCGAAGGAAAACTTAAAGCTGTACATGATGTTTCGTTTGAAGTTAGAAAAGGCGAAGTATTTGGTATAGTTGGTGAATCTGGTTGTGGTAAAACTACAACTGGTAGAACTATTATTAAACTTTACGATATCACAAGTGGTAATGTTCACTTTAAAGGACAAAGAATTGCAGCTGGTACTCGTTGGAACGAGAAAGAAATTAAGTACACTCGTATTAGAGGAAATGCCGAAATTAAGCGTCTTCAAAAAGAATGTAATTATTTATATAATGAATTTGAACATGCTAATAGTGATGATGTAGATGCTTGTAAAGCTGAGAAGGTTAGACTTCACAACGAATATGCAATTAAAATTGAACATGTTCGTGAACATATAAAAGCTGTTGTTGAAGAACAAACTGCTATTATTAAAAAGGCTAAATATGATCACAAGTATTGCGATAAGATTTTCCAAAAAGAACAAACAAAGAAATGTATTGAAAAGTACAATAAGTTATTTGAAGAAGCTAAAGGCGATGAAGCTAAATTAGCTCTACTTAAGAAACAATATAAAGAAGATTTACGTATTGCAAAACACGATAAGCTTGTTACAAAGATTCAAATGATTTACCAAGACCCTATTGCTTGTCTTGACCCTCGTATGACAGTTCGTGAAATTATTTCTGAAGGTCTTGTTATTAAAGGTGTTAAGGATCAAGATTACATTACAAAGAAAGTTAATGAAGCTCTTGAAACTGTAGGTCTTGTACCTGAACATGCATCTCGTTATCCACATGAATTCTCAGGTGGACAAAGACAAAGAATTGGTATTGCTCGTGCGCTTATAATGGATCCTGAATTAATCATTGCTGATGAACCTATTTCGGCTCTAGACGTTTCAATCAAGGCTCAAGTCATCAATCTTCTTGATGATTTAAGACATAAATTAGGATTAACAATTATATTCATTGCCCACGACTTATCAGTTGTTAAATATTTCTGTGATAGAATCGCAGTTATGTATTTTGGTAACATGGTTGAGTTAACTACTTCTGAAGAATTATTTGCTCATCCATTACACCCATATACAAAATCTCTATTATCAGCTATTCCTTATCCTGATCCTCACTATGAGAAACATAGAACTCGTATTGCATACAACCCTGTTGTATCTCACGATTATTCTAAGGAAAAGGCTACATTTAGAGAAATTGTTAAAGGTCACTTTGTATCTTGTAACAGTTTAGAAGCTAAACAATACTTAGAAGAATTACAAAAAGACAGTTCAAATGACTAAAAGGAGTAAGCCATGAAGAAATGGAAAAAATATCTAATTATTAGTGTTGTGTTTATTGTTCTTGCTATATTTGCATTCTTAATTCAATATGGTGTTTACAATAGTATTTCTACAAATCAATTCACTTGGTCTACAAATGGATTATCGTTTGTGGGAAATGCACTTCAAATAAGCGGTATTTTATCTATTGCTAGTGGCTTGCTTTATTATACAGCATCAGAAGGATCTTTCGATGGACTTGTATTTGCGACTAAACAGTTCTATCATGCGCTGTTTAGAAAAACTAAGTATCCGTATACTTATTCCGAATACAAGTTAATCAAACATCCTGAAAATGAAAAAAAGGTTAATATTTGGCCTTTTATTATCATCGGATTAATTTTTGTTATTATTGGATTTATTGTTTTCTATATGTAGGTGAAGTATGAAGAATAAAAGAAAATTTATTTTTAATATCGTAACTCTTGTATTGTTTTTACTTTCTTTTGTATGTATTTTCTTGCCACAATTAACTTTGAAAAATTTGAGTGGAAAACTTAATTTAGTTACTATAACAACAGGTGATTTAGGGACTGGATATAAAATGTTTAAAGTCTCTGTACCTCTAGTTGTTATGATTGTATTAATTATTGCAGGACTTTGTTTTTCTTTCCAAAGAATTATTAAGAAAGATAACAAAAAAGAATTTGCATACGATATTGTTTTTGCAACATTTGGCTTCATAATTGCTTTGTTTTCTATTCTAAAAAAGTATTTAATCAATTTTGTAGATACTTTAAATAATGATATGATTAAAGAAAGCACACTATTATACGGGTCTTATTTAATGTTTATTTTAGGCATTGCAATTTTTGCGGTTTCCCTTTTAGATATTAAATTTAGTAAAGATGAAGGTTTATTTTAAAAATCATATTAACTATTTTTAAAATATAAATTCTTTGTTATAATCTAATTGAAGGATGGTGATTTATGTGATTACTATATATACTACAAGCAGCTGCTCATCTTGTAGAAAAGCTATTGCATGGATGAAAGAACATAATATTCCTTTTAAAGAAAAAAATATTTTCACAGAAAAATTAACCGTTGAAGATTTAAGAAGAATTCTTAAAAATACTGAAAATGGTTTTGAAGATATTATTTCTACTCGTTCTAAAATTTTTACTGAAAAGAACCTTGATTTAGATTCGATGCATACTAAAGAATTAGAACAACTAATTATTGATAATCCTTCATTACTTAGAAGACCTATTATTGTAGATGAAGATAGATTACAAGTAGGTTATAACGATGATGATATTAGAGTCTTTATTCCTGCAGAATTAAGAGATTTATTTTCTTGTAATGATTGCAAAAACTTCTGCGAATACGAAGAAGCTATCAAAAAACAATTTAAATTGTAATTGACACTAGAATTTCTAGTGTTTTTTTAATAAAAAAATAACAATCCTTAGAATGTTACTTTTTTATCGAGTTAAATGCTCTTTCAGATTTAGATATTGGATTTTTTTGTTCGATATTGAATTCTTTTAAAAATTTAAGCCAAGTTTCGTGACCAATCTTTAAATCGTTAGCTTCGAATTCTATTTCGTAATCAGTATGCCCGTTATATTCTGATTTATCAAAGAATATTGTTCCGTCTTTATAAGGCTTTTTAGCACGAGTTGTTGTGAGAGAAGTAATAACATGAACTGCATAAGGTTCGTTAATTATTTTGGCATCAAACCCTTTCTCTATCATATTTAAAGCCTCATTATCAGTTAGATAAATACTAGTTTCTTGATTCCCTTCATCGCTTTTTTCTTTTTTAGTTAATTTGTATTGATCTTTTTTTCTAATTCTTAAAACAGTTTTCTTATTCATTAAATCATGATTTTTTGTATCAAAATAATAATTAGTTTGAACAAATGTTTTAGTCTCTAATTCAAATTTTTTTAATAAGATTTCATAAGTATCTTTATCAATTAATGTTTTATATTCAATTTCTAAATGTTTTATCATTGTATCACCTTCTTAATTATCTTATAAATATAGATAAAAAACAACTATTATGGTAAAATTGTTAAGGTGATTTTATGAAATATAATATTGTTAGTAAAGATGAAGAATCTTGTAAGAAACTAGTTGATAGAATTAAAAATGATTTAGATTTTGAACTTGATGAAATTAATCCAGAGCTTGTCATTTCTGTAGGTGGAGACGGTACTACGCTAAGTGCAGTTCATAAATACATTGATAAATTAGACGTTATAACTTTTGTAGCTTTAAATGCCGGTCATTTAGGCTTCTTTTCAAGCTTTAATAAAAATGAATACGAAGAGTTTATTGCTTATGTTAAGGCACAAAAATTTAAATGTGAGGAATTTAATCTAGTTGAATATACAATTAACACTTTATCTAATGATGTAACTAAAGGTCTTGCATTAAATGAGGTTACAATTGTAAACCCTAGACGTACTTTAATATTAGATGTTGTAATAAACAATGAATATTTTGAACATTATAGAGGAACAGGTCTTTGTATATCAACACCTACAGGTTCTACGGGCTACAACAAATCTTTACATGGTGCTGTAATAAAGCCAACGCTTGAAGTTTTTCAAATGACTGAGATTGCGTCTATAAATTCAAATTTATATCACACATTATCGAGTCCTTTAATTTTAGATAAATCTGATGTCATCGAGCTTACCAGCGAATGGAATAAAGAATTGTGGATTACAGCTGATTCTATAAGCTTAAGTTTTAAAGATTTCCGTTCTCTAACTTTAAGATTATCTGATAAAAAAGTAAAATTAGCTTCTAGAAATAATACATTCTTAGATCGTATCAAGAAGAATTTCATTTAAAAAGATATTAATAAATTTTGAATATGTAAAACCTATGGAATTTTACAAAAAATTCTATTATATGTTTAAAAATGTTGAAAGTTTTAATTAAAAGTATTAAAATAATAACGGTAAAAATGCAATTATAGGAGGATTTTTTAACTATGGTTAAAGTTGCAATTAACGGATTTGGACGTATTGGTCGTTTAGCATTTAGACAAATGTTTGGCGCTGAAGGCTATGATGTAGTAGCTATCAACGACTTAACTAAGCCATCAATGCTTGCAAACCTTTTAAAGTATGATACTGCTCAAGGCGGATATGCTGGTTATATCGGCGAAAACAAGCACACAGTTGTTGGTAATGATGAAGAAGGTACTCTTACTGTTGATGGTAAGACTATCAAGATTTATGCACAAGCTGATGCTTCATTACTTCCTTGGGGAGAAATTGGTGTAGACGTAGTTCTTGAATGTACAGGTTTCTATACAAAGAAAGAAAAAGCTATGGCTCACATCAATGCAGGTGCTAAGAAGGTTGTTATTTCAGCTCCAGCAGGAAATGATGTTAAGACAATTGTTTACAACGTAAACAACGAAACATTAACAAAAGATGATCAAATCATCTCTGCTGCTTCTTGTACAACAAACTGCCTTGCTCCTATGGCAAAAGCTTTAAATGACTTTGCTCCAATCGAATCAGGTATCATGAACACAATTCATGCTTACACTGGTGACCAAATGATCCTTGATGGACCACACCGTAAGGGTGATTTAAGAAGAGCTAGAGCAGGTGCTGCTAACATTGTACCTAACTCAACAGGTGCTGCTAAGGCAATCGGTCTAGTTATTCCTGAATTAAACGGTAAGTTAATTGGTTCTGCTCAACGTGTTCCTGTTCCTACTGGTTCAACAACTATTTTAGTTGCTGTTGTAAAGAGTGAAAAGGAATTAACAAAGGAATCAATCAATGCTGCTATGAAGGCTGCTTCTGATCCAGAAACATTTGGTTATAATGAAGATCCAATCGTATCAAGCGATGTAATCGGTATGCGTTATGGTTCTTTATTTGATTCAACTCAAACAATGGTTCAATCTCTTGGCGATAACAAGTATCAAGTTCAAGTTGTTTCATGGTATGATAACGAAAACTCATATACTAGCCAAATGGTAAGAACTATTAAGTATTTCGCTGAATTAAATTAATTTTTACTACCTGAATTACTAGTGAATTATTTTCACTAGTTTTTCTTTTATTTTATCCCCTTTTAAAATATAATTATAATGCATGGAGGTTATCTATGACTTGGAATGACATTTTTTTAATAGAAGAAAATAAAGAATACTTTAAAAACTTAACAAAACTTGTTGATGAAGAATATGAAAATTACACATGTTTTCCTAAGAAAGATGAGATATTTGAAGCTTTCAAATTAACACCATATGAAAATGTAAAAGTTGTTATTTTAGGTCAAGATCCTTATCACGAGATTAATCAAGCTCATGGCTTGGCATTTTCGGTTAAGTGCGAGAAAATACCACCATCTTTAAAAAATATTTATAAAGAAATGAAGAATGATTTAGGTATTAACCATTCTTTAAATGGCGATTTAACGTATTTAGCTAAACAAGGTGTTTTGTTATTAAATACAACACTTACAGTTAGAGAAGGTAAAGCTAATAGTCATGAAAAATTTGGATGGACTACTTTTACTGATAATGTTATTTCGTATTTGAATGAGCACGAAAATCCTATTGTATTTATACTTTGGGGAAATAACGCTAGGGGGAAAAAGAAACTTATTACAAATCAAAAACATTTAATTATTGAAAGTGCTCATCCTTCTCCTTTGAGCGCAAATAGAGGCTTTTTTGGTACTAAGCCTTTCTCTAGAACAAATGAATTTTTAAGAAACAATCATCTTTCAGAGATTGATTGGATAGGTAGGTAAATTATGAATGTAAAAATTATTGGTGCAGGACTTGCTGGATGTGAAGCGGCTAATTATTTAGCAAATCACGGTGTTAAAGTTGATTTGTATGAAATGCGTCCTGTTAAAAATACTAAAGCACATAAAACTGATAAATTTGGTGAACTTGTTTGTTCTAATTCTTTAAGATCAGACTCTCTTGAAAATGCGGTTGGTATTATGAAACGAGAGATGGAAGAATTTGATTCTTTAATCATTAAAGCTGCTAGACTTAACAAAGTAGAAGCAGGTGGTGCTCTTGCAGTAGACAGAGAAGGGTTCTCAGATTATATTACAAGTAGTATTAAAAATAATCCTAACATTACAATACATTACGAAGAAGTTACAAGTTTTAATCCTGACGAATATACAATAATTGCGACAGGACCTTTAACAGAAGGCGCTTTAGCTGACTTTATAATTAAAACTTTTGAAAGTGATAATTTCCACTTTTATGATGCGGCTGCGCCTATTGTTTATGCGGACTCTATTGATTATTCTAAAGTATATTTAAAGTCCCGCTATGACAAGGGCGAGGCTAGTTATTACAATTGTCCTATGACAAAAGAAGAATTTGAAGTCTTCTATGATGCACTTATAAATGCGGAAGGTGTTGTTCCTCGTGATTTTGAAGAAATACCAGGAGTAAACAAGACTAACAATCCTAATGATGAAGTTAAAGTCTTTGAAGGATGTATGCCTGTCGAAATCATGGCTAAAAGAGGATTTCAAACATTATTATTCGGGC
Source organism: uncultured Treponema sp. (assembly GCA_963633325.1). Taxonomy (GTDB): domain Bacteria; phylum Bacillota_I; class Bacilli_A; order Acholeplasmatales; family Anaeroplasmataceae; genus JAEELC01. The sequence goes on along the minus strand of CAVGYR010000004.1, from coordinate 10,329 downwards.
CTTTAAAACCTAAGGGGCTTAGAAAGCCTGACGGAACTACACCATATGCAGTTGTTCAACTAAGACAAGATGATGCGGCTAAAACAATGTACAATTTAGTAGGCTTCCAAACACATCTTAAATATCCTGAACAAAAAAGAGTATTCTCGTTAATTCCAGGTCTTGAAAACGCAAGATTTGCTAAATATGGTGTTATGCATAGAAATAGTTTTATAAATGCACCTAAGATATTAAACAAGAATTCAACTTTCCAAACGAATAAATATCCTAACGTATTCTTTGCCGGGCAATTATCAGGCGTTGAAGGATATGTTGAAAGTGCAGCTTCAGGCTTAGTTGCAGGAATTAATATGTTAAGACTATTAGAAAATAAAGAGTTGTTTACATTCCCTCAAACTACATCAATTGGCGCTAGTGCTTATTATATAACTCACGCATCTAGCGAAGGATTTGAACCTATGAATGCAAATTTCGGTATTATGTCTGAACTTGGCTTTAAACATAATAAAAAGGATAGAAAAGCCTTATATGCTAAACGCGCACTTGAAGATATTGCTGAGTGCAAAAAGGTTATAGAAAATGACTGACGAAGATTTGATTTCAGACTTTATAAATTATTTATCAACTGTTAAAGGGTATTCTGAGAATACAATTAAAAGTTATAAAGAAGATGTTGATGATTTTTATAATTGGATTAAAGGTGAAAAAATGGCCCGTGACTTAACACATATAAGGTCACGTGTAGCATCTAATTATAAAGTTGTTTTAAAGAAAGAAAATTATAGTACGAATACAATTAACCGTAAAATTTCCTCATTAACTTCTTTCTATGCTTATTTAGTTAAAGAAGGATATGTTGAAGAGAATTATTTCGATGAGGTTGAGTCTTTAAAAAAAGAAAAAAGATTACCTCATATATTAAAAGAGAACGAATTAAATTATTTATTTAATTCTATCGACAAAACAACTGCGTTAGGTGAAAGAAATTACTTAATTTTAGAAGTGCTTTATGGCACGGGACTAAGAGTATCAGAACTATGTGAAATGAAGATTTCAGACATTTCTTTTTCAGATTCTACAATTAAAATAAACGGAAAAGGTAACAAAGATCGTTTTGTTATAATGTTTGATAATTTAAAAGAAGATATGAAAGTTTACCTAAATGGGAGTCGTTTAGTATTGCTCAAAAAAAGTCACGATTTAGAAAATAGAACTGTTTTTTTAAATAAAAATGGTACAAGTTTAACACCTCGTGGTGTAAGAGTTATACTAAATGATTTAATTAAAAAGTGTGGTGAAACATATCATATAACACCACATATGTTACGCCATTCATTTGCAACTTCAATGCTTGATCACGGGGCTGATTTGAGGAGTGTTCAAGAACTTCTAGGTCATGAATCACTATCAACAACTCAGATATACACGCATGTATCAGTTGAACAAATGAAAAAAGAATATATGGAAGCTTTTCCACGCGCAAAAAAGAAAAAAGATTAGTATATATTGTAAAAAAATTCAAATTATGCTACACTTTCATTAAATTTTAAAAAAGGAGTTAATTATATGAAGTTAACAACAAAAGGATTATTAGGATTAGGTCTTTTAGCTACTATCTCTCTAACTGCTTGTAGCAACAGTTCTACTACTACAAAAGACACAAGTTCTTTAGATACAAATATAGCTGCTAGTTGGTTCTCACTAGGCCAAACAGGTGAAGGAAAATTTGATAATGCATATCAAACACAAATTTATGATCCTTCGAAAGTAGAAGAAAATAAACCTACAAGCTATTATACTGTTTATGCACCTACAGACATTGATTCATCTATTCGTTTAACTTTAACACCTATTACAGAAGATGCATTTAAAGAAGGATCAACATCTGAAATTAAGAGTTTACAAACAATTGCTTATACTACTTCTTATCAAAGTGGTATTATTGATCAAGTTAAAGAAAAGAAAGAGTCAATTGATTCGTCTATTACTTCTTTAACAGGTTCAGTACAAACATCATGGAAGGCAACGCTTGGAACTTATTCATTAACTAGTTCTAATTTAACAAGTAATACAACAAACTATCTATGTGTATATTATTTACCTTTATATATTAGAACTTATTCAAATTCAACTATTGATAGCGCTGGATTTGCAGCTATACCTGTTTATGCAAACATTACTACAGGCTCTATTACTTCTGATGCGGATGGTAAAGATGTAGTTTCTGTAACTGATACTACTGCAAAAAGTTTCGTAGATAGTTCAAAATATGTAACTTTTAACTACGATTCGAGTAGTGATAAAATATCTTAAAAATTTGAGGCTTTAGGGCCTCTTTTTTATAAAAAATAAATTTACAAAATACTTGTAAAGTTTTTTTTAATATGGTAAAATCTAAAAGGCATTAAAACACATGCTTATTGGAGCTCACCGTCATGTACGATTTTATATTGGGGCGGTGCTTAGTCAAAGCGTTGATAATAAGCAGAGGAAAAAACAAAATAAAATATGGAGGAATTTATATGTCAGTAGTTTCAATGAAACAATTATTAGAAGCTGGTGTTCATTTTGGACATGCAACTCGTAGATGGAACCCTAAGATGGCTAAGTACATCTATACATCAAGAAATGGTATTTATATCATCGACTTACAAAAGACTGCTAATGCAATCGAAGAAGCTTATAAGGCTTTATTTGAAGCAACTAAAGATGGCGGTAAGATCTTATTCGTAGGTACTAAGAAACAAGCTCAAGAAGCTGTTAAAGAAGAAGCTGAAAGAAGCGGTCAATACTATGTTAACCAACGTTGGTTAGGTGGTACTTTAACTAACTTCAAGACTATCCGTAAGAGAATTAAGAGATTAAATGATCTTTACAAGATGGAAGAAGACGGAATTTACGAAGCTCTTCCTAAGAAAGAAGTTGCTAAACTTATTCAAGAAAGACAAAAACTTGAAAAGAACTTAGGCGGTATTAAAGAAATGAAGACTATGCCTCAAGCTATTTTCGTTGTTGATCCACGCAAGGAACACAATGCAATTCTTGAAGCTAGAAAGTTAAACATCCCTGTATTCGGTATCGTTGATACAAACTGCGATCCTGAAGATGTTGATTACTGCATCCCAGCAAACGATGATGCAATCCGTGCTGTTAAGTTAATCACTGCTACTATGAACAACGCAGTTATCGAAGCTAACGGTGGAGTTGTTGAAAAGTTTGACGACAGCCAAGATGCTGATATCAACCTAGGTGAAGAATTAACAAAGGATACTCAAACTAAGAAAGATGGCTCTCAAATGGGTGAACGTCGTCCTCGTAAGCCATTCAACAAAGATGGTAAGAAACCATTTGTAAAAAAGGATTCTAAACCAAGAACTCAAAAGACAGAAACAACTACAGAATCTAAGTAGTAAAAATTTTCGGAGGAATTATTATGAAAGCAACACCTCAAATGGTAAAAGAATTACGTGATCGTACACAAGCTGGTATGATGGACTGCAAAAAGGCTTTAGAAGCTAATGACTGCGACATCGAAAAAGCTATCGTTTGGTTACGTGAAAAAGGTATGGCTAAGGCTTTAAAGAAAGCCGGACGTACTGCTGCTGAAGGCGCTTGTAGCTATGCAGTAAACGGAAATACTTTATATATTTATGAAGTAAACTGTGAAACAGATTTCGCAGCTGGTAACGACAAGTTCAAAGCATTAGTTGAAAAGATTGGTTCAATTTTACTTGAATCTAACGCATCAACTGATGAAGAAGCTTTAAATTATGTTCATAACGGCAAGGCTTTATCACAAATTATTCTTGAAGATTCTTCAGTAATCGGTGAAAAGGTTTCTCTTCGTCGTGTTAACAAGATTGTTAAAGAAGATGGAGACGTATTTGGCGCTTATAAGCATATGGGCGGTTCAATCGCTGTTGCTACTGTTGTTTCTAATGCAGATGAAACAATTGCTAAGGATATCGCTATGCACATTGCTGCTAACAGTCCTTCTTATATCTCTCGTGAAGATATTCCTGCTTCTGTTGTTGAATCAGAAACTCAAATCATTTTAACAGAAACATTAAATGAAAATGCTGAATCAGCTAAACCAAAGCCAGAAAATATTATCCGTGAAAAGATTCTTCCTGGCCGTGTTGATAAGCATTTCAAAGCTACTTGCTTATTAGATCAACCATTCGTTAAGAATGATAGTGAAACTGTAAGAGAATTCTTATCTCATACTAAATCAACAGTAAAGACTTTCATCAGACTTGCAGTTGGTGAAGGTATTGAAAAAGAAGTAGTTGACTTCGCTGCTGAAGTTGCTGCTCAAGCTGGTTTAAATAAGTAAAAATCAATTGAGGGGCATATTATGCCTCTCTTTTTTAAAAATAAGGAGATAAATATGTATAAAAGAGTATTATTAAAAATGAGTGGAGAAGCTTTAAAAGGTAGTGAAGGTGCTGGTATTGATTCTAAGACAGTTCTTGAACTTGCTCGTCAAGTTAAAGAAGCTCATGATCTTGGAATTGAAATTGGTATTGTTGTAGGCGGCGGAAACTTCTGGCGTGGTAAGACAGGTCAAGAACTTGGTATGGATAGAGCTCAAGCAGATTATATGGGCATGCTAGCTACTATCATGAATAGTTTAGCTGTTCAAGATGGTCTTGAAAGTTTAGGCGTTCCTACAAGAGTATTAAGTGCTTTAAATTTACAACAAGTAGCTGAACCATATATTAGAAGAAGAGCAATTAGACACCTTGAAAAAGGTAGAGTATGTATTTTTGCAGGTGGTACAGGATCTCCTTATTTTACAACTGATACTGCTGCTGCTTTACGTGCTACTGAAATTAATGCAGATGCATTATTAATGGCTAAAAATGGAACTGATGGTGTTTATGATAGTGATCCTAGAAAGAACCCTGACGCTAAATTATATAGTCATTTAACATTTACTAACGTTCTTGAAAAAGGCTTACAAGTAATGGATTCTACAGCAGCTGCTCTATGTAAAGATAACAATGTAAACATTGTGGTATTCAATATGAACAAAGAAGGCAATATTGTTAAAGCTATGAAAGGCGACAATATTGGAACTCTTGTAGATAACAAAGATTAAGGATGGATTTATGTCAGAATTAGCAGATGAATTATTTTTAGAACATGAAGAAAAAATGGGCCAAGTCATCTCTTCATGCCAACATGAATTAAACGGAGTTCGTACAGGTAGAGCAAATGCGGCTGTACTTGATTCTATTTATGTTGATTATTATGGTTGCCCAACTCAATTAAAGACAATAGCAGGTATTTCTTGCCCTGAAGCTAATCAACTTTATATTAAGCCTTTTGATAAGTCTAGTTTAAAGGATATTGTAGCTGCTATTAACGCATCTACACTAGGAATTAATCCTCAAAACGATGGCCAAGGAATTCGTTTAGTATTCCCACAAATGACTGAAGATAGACGTAAACAATTAGTTAAAGAAGTTTCTAAAATGGGTGAATCATTCAAGGTTCAAGTTAGAAATGTAAGACGTGATTTAAACGATGCTATTAAGAAATTAGGTTTACCTGAAGACGAAGAAAACGGCTATAAAGATGATGTTCAAGCATTAACTGATAAATATATAGCTCTTGTTGAAAAAGAAGTAGAAGCTAAATCTAAAGAACTTATGACAATTTAGTGAATTATTTAAGACAATTAGGCACTTATGTGCCTTTTTTCTTTTATTAATATGTTTTTTATTGTATAATTTAAAAAGAAATGAGTGATATTATATGTCTAATATAGATGAAAAGGCTGTAATTGAAAATGGTTTGCCTAACCATGTAGCTATTATTCTTGATGGAAACGGAAGATGGGCAAAAAAAAGATTGTTACCACGAACTATGGGTCACAGAAAAGGCGCTTTTAATATAAAAAATATAGCTAGTTATGCGAATAAATTAGGTATTAAATTTTTAACAGTTTATTGTTTCTCGACAGAGAATTGGTCTAGACCTCAAGCCGAAGTTGATTATATTATGCATAAACCTGTTAGATATTTAGAAAGATATAAGGAAGACTTATTAAATTCAACTATTCGAATTACTTTCATAGGACGACGCGATAGAATTCCCCAAGATTTTTTAAATATATTAACATTACTAGAAGAAAAAACTAAAGATCATACAGGATTATGTTTAACTTTATGTATTGATTATGGCTCTATCGATGAAATAACTATTGCAGTTAAACAAATTGCAAATGAAGTTTTAAACAAAGAACTTGATGTTAATGATATAACAAGTGAAACAATTTTTAATCATTTATTTACTAAAGATATGCCACCAGTTGATTTACTAATACGTACAAGTGGTGAACAAAGAATATCTAATTATTTGATGTTACAAATTGCTTATGCAGAATTGTACTTTACAGATGTTTATTGGCCAGATTTTGATGAAAAAGAATTTTTAAAAGCTCTAGATAACTATGAACATAGAAATAGACGCTTTGGTGGCTTAAAGGAGACAAAATAATGAAAGAAAGAACTATAACAGGAATTGCGATGATGGCAATTTTTATTCCTGTCTTAATAGTACAAGAAATGTTTATATTATTTCAAATACTAATGATAGGATTAACATTAATTGCAAGTTATGAACTTATAAATATGTATGAAAAAAAGAAGAAATTTCCAGGAATTTCTAAATGGGTAATTATAATTTGTACTTTGCTTATTTATTTTGCGGCTACAGCCGAATGGTGTCGTACAATTGATAGCGTTCGAGAAGAATTTACTATTTCTTATGAAATTCTAGAAATTTTAAATATTAATATTGGTTTCTTACCGATGTTAACTTTTTGCTTATTACTTTTATTTTCTTTGCTTGTTGTCTACAGAGATTTTGATGGTAGCGATATCGGAAAAGCATTAACAATTATGCTATACCCAGGTGTAGGATTTGCAGGACTTACATGCTTACGTGCTGTAGGTTTAAGATTTATTTTATATATGTTTATTATTACAATTTTAACCGACGTATTTGCATATTTAATTGGTTCTAAAATTGGTAAACATAAGATGTGTCCCCATATTTCTCCTAAAAAATCGTGGGAAGGTTCAATTGGAGGAACCCTAGTTGCTACTATATTCGGAACATTATTTGCAGTGTTTTATGGCAAAATTTTTGGTGGGGTTTTTGGCCCTGAAGCAGCTAAAACATTACTTCATGATTGCCCTTTTATAACTAACAACTTAGTTAATTATTTAAATAGTCTAGAAATTGTTTTCTTATTATTTGCATTAACTTTATTTACATCTATTTGTTCACAACTAGGTGATTTGGTAGCTTCAAAACTTAAACGTACTTATCAAATTAAAGATTATGGGGATTTATTCCCAGGACATGGCGGCGTATTAGATAGATTTGATAGTGCTTTATTTGCGGCTATGTTTATTTTGAGTGCGTTTATGATTTTAGCTGGTGTATCTACACAAATTATTAATTCGATAAGGTAATTATATGAGATACGTATATTTATTAGGCTCATGTGGCTCTATTGGATGTCAATCAATTGACATCCTTCTTAAACATAAAGATGAATTTAAAATCGAAGCTATAAGCGTAGGAAGAGATTTAGTTAAAGCTAGAAAAATTATTGAATTGACTAATCCTAATATTATTTGTTTTCGCCATGAATCAGATTTAAAAGAATTTGAAGATATTAAAGCTTGTAAAGTTTTTGGTGATGAGGGACTTAATTATATTGCACAAGTTCATCAATATGACGATGAATTGTTAATTAATGCACTTGTAGGGTCGGCAGGTCTTTTACCTACTGTCTTAGCTATTAAGGCAAAAAAGAATATTGCGCTTGCGAATAAAGAAACATTAGTCATGGCCGGAGATTTAATAAATGAATTAATTGAAGAATATAAAGTCGCTTTATATCCTATCGATTCTGAACATTCTGCAATTTGGCAATGTATTCAAGGCGAAAAACATGAAGATATTAAAAAATTAATTATTACCGCTAGTGGTGGCTCATTTAGAAATAAAACAAGAAGTGAACTTGAAAACGTAACAAAAGAAGATGCTTTAAAACATCCTAATTGGTCTATGGGCGCAAAAATAACAATTGATAGTGCTTCAATGATGAACAAAGGGTTTGAAGTTATTGAAGCTCATCATTTATTTCACATTGATTTTAATTCTATTGAAACTATTATGCATAAGGAATCTATTATCCATTCTTTAGTTGAATTTAATGATGGTTTAATTAAGGCACAACTTGGTACTCCTGATATGCGTGGTCCTATTTCTTATGCATTATTATATCCTAGACACATTGATTTTAAAGGCGAAGAATTAGATTTAGTAAAGGCCTCTAGTCTTCATTTCGAACCTCTTAGTATTGACCGTTTCCCTTGCCTAGGTTATGCGTACGATGCTGGTATTAAAGGTGGCGTTTACCCTACGGTGTTGAATGCTGCTAACGAAGCCGCTGTGAATTTATTTTTAAACAATAAAATTAAGTTTTTAGACATTGAACGAATTATTAGAAGAGAACTTGATAAAACATATGATATTCCTTTTACGATTGAAAATGTTTTAAAGCTTGATAAAGAAATTCAAGAAAGAATTAAAATTGAATTTGGAGGATTAAATGATATTAGTTGATCTTATAGCCTTTATTTTAGTTATTGGTATTATTATTTTAGTTCATGAAGCAGGACATTTCTTCACAGCTAAAAAAGCTGGTGTAAAATGTAATGAATTCTCAATAGGTATGGGTCCTATCATCAAACAATGGAAAAAGGATGAAACAACAATTTCACTAAGATGGATTCCTCTTGGTGGTTATGTTGCGATGGTTGATGGAAATGAATCTGATTTATATATAGATATAAATAAACCATTAGGATTAAATTTAGATGAAAATGGCAATGTGACAGAAATTATATGTGCTTCTAAAATGGATGCTGATGTTAAAGGCATTTGCAAAAGAAAAGAACTTAAATCAATTCATGGTGAACCTCGCGAGATTGATTTAGAGATTGATGGTGAGCTAAAAACATACCCTGTATTAGATAATGCTTGTTATGTTTTAGGCCCTTCAGATAAACAAGAATTAGTTGCTTATGATAGAAGTTTTGATAGCAAAAAAATATGGAAACGTTTAGTGATTCTTGTAGCCGGCGCATGCATGAACTTTATTTTAGGCTTAGTTTTGTGTCTTATAGCCGCATTTATTCAAGGCGTTCCTAATTATGATTCAAGCGTTGTAGGATCAATTGATGAATCTTATCCTGCTTACGAAGCTGGTTTAAGAGCTAATGATACCATTACAAGTTTTACGGCTACAGTTAATGGAACAACTAAAGATTATAAAGTTTCTTCATGGACTGAGGTTTCTAGTGAACTAAACAAGATATATAAAGAAGATGCTTATCCTACTATCATAGTTAATTATACACGTGAAGGAGTTGCAAATTCCACTACTGCATTTAATCCTTATGTTTACCTTTATAATGTTGGTATTACAAATGAAGGTTCAGATAAATACGAAAACAACAGTGGATATAATGGCGTTATTGTAGGTACTGTTGGTATTAATTATGAATCTGGAAGTGGAGAAGAAATTTCAAAAGGTGATATTCTAACTTCTGTTAAGATTAATGAGTGGAACGGTAGTAGATATGAAGAAGGAGAATATGTTTCTATAAATTCATGGAGTGAAGTTATTTCTAAATTTGCAAGCTTGGATGCAGCTCAAGTAAGATTTAAATTTGTTAAAAGAACTGAAACAAATGGCGAGACTTCGTATTCTAGTGAAGTGGAAAGTAAGTTAATTACTTTGTACAGCGAAGAAGTATTGAATGCACAAAACGTTGTAAAGTTTGGCTATTATATGGGAATTAGTCCTGCATATCATAAAGAATTTAGTGGATGTATTAAGAGTGCCTTAGCTTCTTGTGGATCTTATTTTAGTTTAGTAGTGAGAACTCTAAAAGTTTTAGTTGCACCTAGTAACGGCGCAAGAACAATAGGTTTAAAGAATATGTCTTCTGTTGTTGGTATTTTTGATATGGTCTCTCAATATTTAACTGCAGGTCCTGCAACATTCTTATTATTTGTAGCTATGTTATCTATCAATATTGGTTTGATGAATTTATTACCAATACCAGCCCTTGATGGTGGTCGTATAGTGTTTGTATTATATGAAGCTATTACCGGTAAGAAACCTAATAAAAAAGTTGAAACAATCTTAACACTTATTGTTTATGTATTATTAATGATTCTATTTGTTTATGTAACGGTAAACGATATTAAACGATTATTTAGATAATAAAAAAT
>CAVGYR010000003.1:3045-37917 GCA_963633325.1 uncultured Treponema sp. | reverse complement strand
TTTTATAATTGATTAAATACATTATTTCTTACAAAATATTTAGGTTAAGTGAGGCGATAGTGTGAGTAAAGTTAATACAAAAGGAATTGTTAATGAACAAAAAATTTGGGAACTTTGTATTGAATTTATTCGTTCTATCGATACAAACTTAGTTGAATTCAATTTAGTATATGCATATATAGTATATTTATTTACGAAAGAATATCATTTTACAAATACTATTACTAATAAAATGGTATTTATGTCGTGTTTTAATGACATTGGCCGCCTAAATGCGAATGAAAAAAATTCAAGAAGCGATATTGAAACATATTTATTTTTAAAATATTTTTCGCCAGTTAAAAATTTTGCAAAAAACATTTTAAATGATGAAAAAAATATATATTCAAAAGTGTTTTTAGTAGCTAAAGAATATACTACAAATTTAATTGAACAAAATAATCCGATTGAAGCTTATAGTACAATAGATAAAACCAATATTGACATAAATATTTATAATAAATTATCTAAAATAATTAAAAAATATGATATTAAAGAAGAATTAAATAGTATGCATTACAAATGTATAGTCTATAATTTAATATCTAGCGTCATTTTTAAGCCTAGAGAGAGTACTAAACTTATCACAATGTTAGCTAGTCTTTTTGAAATGTATTCTCCTCAAACATTATTCCATTCTAAATCTTGTGCGGAGATTGCTTATTATATTGCCAAAAAGATGAAAAAAAGTAAAGTTGATACTAAAAAGATATATGTGGCTGGTCTAGTTCATGATTTAGGGAAAGTAAAAGTCCCACGTACTATTTTAGAAAAGAATGGTAAACTTACAGATTTAGAATTTGTAGAGATGAAAAAACATGTTACATATACTAGAGAACTTTTAGGAAACAATTTAGACTTTGATATAATTGAAATTGCATGTCGTCATCACGAGAAAATAAATGGGTCTGGTTACCCAATGCATCTTGATAAAGACAAACTAACTGAAAATCAAAAAATTCTTCAAGTAGCTGATTTAGTATCCGCTTTAACGGGTAAGCGAAGTTATAAAGGCGAATGGTCGGTTACGGACGTTATTAACGAATTAACTAATTGCGTAAACAAAGAATTGATTGATAGAAACGTATATAATATTGTAGTTAAATATAAAAATGGTATAATGTCTATCAGTAAAAATTCAAAAAATAGTGCGAATAAAATATTTGACCATATCGGGCGAGAAAGAGAAGAATTATTAAAAAATGAGTAAAATGATATATCTTGATTATAGTGCTAATTATCCTGTTAAAAAGGAAGTATTAGAATATTTATCAGAAGTTGAACTTAATAACATAGGCAATGTTAATTCTATTCATAAACTTGGGGAAAATAGTTCTTTAACCTTCTCTCAAATTGATTCTAATATTAAAAAACTATTAGACGTTGATGATAGTCACGAACTTGTATATACGTCAAGTGCAACTGAGGCTAATAATCTTGCAATTAAAGGTATAGCTGAGTCTTATAGCGGCTTTGGCAAACATATTTTAGTTTCCCCTTATGAACATTCAAGTGTTAACGGGGCCCTTGCAAGCCTTAAAGACAAAGGATTTGAAATTGAATTTTTAAAAGTTGATAAAGATGGACATATTGATTTAAATCAACTTGAACAAGATATTAAACCTTCAACTATTTTAGTTATCACAATATTTGTTGAGGCTGAAACAGGTTTGATAAATGATGTCTCAAAAATTTCTGAAATTATAAAAAAACATGAACATGTTCATCATTTAGTGGATGCGACTCAAGGAATAATTAAAGAAAATTTAAATCTAAATGAATTAGATCTTGTAACATTTACACCTCATAAATTTGGTGGACTAACAGGTACAGGCGTACTTGTTAAAAATAAGAGTACAATATTAACACCTCTTATTAATGGCGGTAAATCTAATTCTATCTACAGATCGGGTTCTACGCCTTTAGGCCTTATCGCAAGTATAGAAAAATCTATTGAATTAGCTAAACAAAATGTAGAAAAAAATAATTTATATGTTAAAGAACTTCATGATTATTTAATTAATCAAATAAGTAATTTTAAAGAAGTTTTAATAAATAAAACAGAATCGAATTATATCTTAAATATATCAATTAAAAATATTCGAGCTAGTCGTGCGTGTGTATATCTTAGCGAAAAAGGAATTTGTGTATCACAAAAAAGTGCTTGCTCAATATCAAATACACCTTCTAAAACTATTATGTCTTTATATAATGATAAAAATCGCGCATTGTCAAGTTTTAGAATCTCTCTTTCTGAGTTAACCTCAAAAAGCGAATTAGATCAATTAGTGTCAAACATAAGGAGTCTTATAAATGAGTAAAAGAGAATTAACAAGAAAACAAATAATAGAGCGTTCTATAATAACAACTTATCGTCCTAAATTATGGGCACCTTTTATTAGTGCTATAAAGGAATATAATCTTATTAACGAAGGAGATTCTATTTGTTGTTGCATATCTGGTGGAAAAGATTCGATGTTAATGGCTAAATTGTTTATGGAATTATCTAAACATTCAGATTTTAAATTTGATGTAAAATATTTAGTTATGAACCCTGGTTATAATGAAATCAATTTACAAAAAATAAAAAACAATCTAGAAATATTAGGCATACCTGCAATTATTGAAAATACTGATATTTTTGAAATTGCGAATAATAGTGAAAAAAATCCTTGTTATTTATGTGCACGTATGAGAAGAGGTGCACTTTACAAACTTGCGCAAAACATGGGCTGCAATAAGATAGCATTAGGTCATCATAAGGATGACGCAATAGAAACATTTATGATGTCTATTTTAAATAATGGATCTGTTCAAACTATGTTACCTAAACTTCATTCTCAAAATTATGGTGGCATGGAAGTTATAAGACCTATGTATCATATAAGAGAAAAGGATATCATCACATGGAAGAACCAAAATGGATTAGAATTTATTCAATGTGCATGTAGATTTACTGAAAACTGTGCTATTTGTGATAATGGTGGCGGTGGTTCTAAGAGATTAGAGACAAAGTATTTAATTAGAAACTTAGAAAAAGAGAATCCTTTAATTGCAAAAAATATCTTTAGAGCTATGTCTAATATTAAATTAGATATGATGTTAGGATATAAAAAAGATGGAATAGAACATTCGTTCTTAGATGATTATGATAAGAAGAATACTCTTGACGAAGATTAAGAAGCACTTTTTGTGCTTTTTTATTTTACAACCATTAGTGAACATGATACAATTTAAGTGAACATGATGTAAAAATTCAAGTGAACATGATGAAATCTTTTAAAGTGGGTGATAGGATGAACAATATTGAAGAATTAGTGGGCGTTGAATTTTTTGAAAATAGAGAACACGAATATAAATTACAACTAGAATCATCTAATGATAAAATAGAAAAATGGGCTAAAACCCTAGTTGGATTTGCAAATACATACGGAGGATATTTATTTGTAGGAATTACAAATGATTTAAGCCTTGTAGGTCTTAATAAAGATGAAATTGATAAAACAAAAAATTTAGTTTTAAAAACAATAAATCGATATATTTTTCCACATATAGAAGTGAAGTTTAAAACATACAAATGTAATGAAGAAAAGTATATTCTTTCTGTTTGGACGGATTATGTTAATGAAATTGTAGTTTACAAATCTGGAGATTTTAGTGAAAAAGTATATTTAAGAGAAGATGGCTCAACTGTGCTAGCAACCGTAAGCCAAATTTTAGCTATGGGTAAAAGAAAATTTGGTGTAGATAAGCAAGTTTTAAATATACAATACGAAACTAAAAGTTTTACGAAGTTTAATAAATTATCTGTACTTTATAGGAGAGATTCTAAAAAGATAGATGAAAAAGTTCTTATAAGTAAAGAAGTTGAGTCTGAAGACGGAAGAATAACTGAAGGTTTACGAATGTTTTCTGATAATTATGAAAGTGACATTACATTAGCTGTATGCAGGCTTTGGAACAGTTATGATAAAGGCAGTAATGAAGTAATTGATAAAAAAGAATTTAAAGGCTCATTATGTGATGTTTTTACAAATATAATGGATTTTGTTAAAAGAAACAGTCGAAGTGGTTTTATAAAAATGAGTGACGGATCAAGACTAGATACTGTATCGTACCCGATTGATGCGTTAAGAGAAGCAGTTATAAACGCACTTGCGCACCGTGATTATTCAATTGAAGGCACACAAATTGATGTTGATATATTTAAAGATAAGCTTGTTATAACGTCACCTGGGAAATGGTTACTATCAAAAAAGCCTTCTGAATATAAGCTTGATACTATCCCATCTATTAGAAGAAATAAAGTCATTTGTGCTTGTTTTGAAGCTTTAGGACTAATGGAGCGAAGTGGAAGTGGTCTAAAAAAAATATATAATGTTTATAAAGAATTAAATTTTAAAGAGCCAGAGATAGACGAAGAACATGACTATTTCTTAATTACTTTGTACGACCTATTAGCTTTGCATGATAATGTAATAACTGCAACAACTAAGTATGATAAAATAATACTAGAATTTTGCAAAAATTATGCAAGAAGTAGGGAAGAGATACAAGAACATATAGGAATTAAAAGTAGAAGTTATTTTACTCTTAATATTCTAAAGCCTTTAGTAAAATCAGGTGCTTTAATTCAAACTTCAAGTTTGAAGTCCAAATATTCGAAATATATTACTGCACTTGATAAATAGATCATGTTCACTAAAACTGAACATGATAGTGAACATGATGCAAAATCGTAAGTGAACATGATGCTTTTTGTTTTTTTAAAATAATAACTAGGCACTAGATAATGTGCCTTTTTTTTATGAAAATTTAAAAATCTTTAGTTTAATAGTTGAATAGTTATTCAATTTAGTATATAATTTAATCAAAGTTAGGCAAAACTAACTATAAATGTTAGGAGGGTTTATTATGCCACTTATCATTGCACCGCTAAACAAACCTTTAAGGGTTGTTAAAATATTAGCAGATGAGAAAACTAAAAAACATTTAGAATCTTTAGGTATCACGATTAATAGTGAATTAGAAGTTATTTCTAATAGCTCAAGCATTGTTTTAAAAGTTAAAGAAGGACGCTTAGCTATCGATTCAACTTTAGCTACTAAAATTGTAGTTGCTTAAAGAAGGAGGGTTTATGACACTAAATTTAGACGTTTTCACTATCGGTCAATCAGGCGTGATTGTCAAAGTTAATGGTGAAGGAAGAGTTAGAAGAAGACTCTTCGATATGGGTGTTACTCCAGGGGCTGAAGTAACACTAAAAAAGAAAGCTCCTTTAGGTGACCCACTTGAGGTTACTATTAGAGGTTATGAGTTAACGCTTAGAAAAGATGAGGCAGAACTTGTAACTTGTGAAATTAAGGAGGGGAAATAATGAAGAAATTTGCACTTGCAGGAAATCCTAACTGTGGTAAAACAACATTATTTAATGCCTTAACTGGTTCTACAGCACATGTGGGTAACTGGCCTGGTGTTACAGTTGATAAAAAGGAAGGTCATTATAAGAAATTAGCAGAAGATGCATATATCATTGACTTGCCTGGTATTTATTCTTTATCGCCTTATACACCTGAAGAAGTTATATCTCGTAATTATATATTAGATGAAAATCCTGATTGTGTAATTAATATTGTGGATGCGACTAACTTAGAGCGTAATCTATATTTAACTACGCAAATTCTTGAAATGGATGTACCTGTTGTTATCGCGCTAAACATGATGGACGTTTTAGAAAAGAAAGGCGATAAGATTGATACTAAAGCTTTAAGCGAAAAAGCTGGTGTACCTGTTGTTTGTATATCAGCAGTTAAAGAAGAGGGTATCGATAAATTAATGAAAGTTGCTTATGAAGCATCACTTAAAAAGCGTGAAGGTAAAACTGTTCTTGAAGGAACTGCTTTAACTCACTTAATTAGAGATGTAAAAGCTGCTTTTACAGGCTTAGATGTTAAACATCCTTTATTCCATGCATTAAAATTAATCGAAAATGATGAACTAGAGACTAAAGATCACGAAGATTTAGTAAAAATCGTTAATGAATTTAAGAAGAATTATAGTGATGAAACATTTGGAGACGACTTAGAAGCTGTTGTGGCTGATAGTAGATACAAATATATATCAAAAAATTTCTCTACTGCTAAAACTACAACTCAAAGTGAAGAAACAGATACACTTACTAAGTCGGATAAGGCAGATAAAATTTTAACAAATAGATGGTTAGGTATCCCTATTTTCATCTTAATATTATTTGTAATGTTCCATTTAACATTCTCAGAAAATTTCTTATATTTAGGTAAATTGTTTGAGGATAAAGCACCATTTGCGGAAGGAACAATTTTTGAAGGATTGTTCTATACTGACGCAGGAATTAATTCCCCTGGTGTTATTTTACAAAATTTCTTGACAAGTATCACAGACTGGATTACTAGTTTGTGTCAAAGTGGCTTAGATAAAGCTGATGCGCCTGCATGGCTATCAGGTTTCTTGTGTGATGGTGTACTAGCTGGTGTATTTAGCGTATTATCATTTGTGCCACAAATTCTATTATTATTTGCATTCTTCTCTATTCTAGAAGATTCGGGTTATATGGCTCGTGTAGCATTCATTCTTGATAGAATCTTTAGAAAGTTCGGTTTATCAGGACGTGCATTCATGCCTATGATTATGGGATTTGGTTGCGGTGTTCCTGCTATGATCAACACTCGTACTTTATCAGATGATAATGAACGTTTAGCTACAATTAGAGTTATTCCATTCTTCTCATGTGGTGCTAAACTTCCTATTTTAACTGCTATTGCTGGTGGTATCGTTTCATACTTTGGTGTTGGTAATGCAGATTTAATCACTCTTGGAATGTACTTATTAGGTATGGCTACTGCAATCGTTGCGGTTCTTATTATGCGTAATACAACAATGCGTGGCAAGGTTCCTCCATTTATTATGGAACTTCCTGCATACCATAGACCTGGCTTAAAAGCTTTATCACTTCACGTTTGGGATAAAGGTAAGCACTTCGTTAAGAAGGCATTCACAATTATCCTAGCTTCTACAATCGTAATTTGGTTCTTACAATCATTTACTTGGTCTTGGCAATACATTGAACAAGTTGATATTCAATCAATTCTTGATGAATTAGCTACAAGTGGTCCTTGGGCAGATTTAGTTAAATTATCAGAAGACGGGGCAGCATTAATCAATTCGGAAACAGGATTCATCGATGGCTTAACAGAAACACAACATAAAGCATTCTTTGCGGAAGCTTATGTTAAGTATAATGAAATCGTTAGTGCACCTGGTTATTTATCAACACAAGATTCAATTCTAGCTGGTATCGGTCAATTATTCCAACCATTATTTACTCCACTAGGATTTGGTTCACAACTTGGTAGAGAAGCTGGTTGGGTATTCGTTGTAGCTGCAGTTACAGGTTTAATTGCTAAAGAAAACGTTATTGCGACATTCGCGGTTTTAGCTGCTACTGTAGGACCTACTATTTTAGCTCATGTAGGCGCAGATCAAAATGTAGCAGAAGTATTCGAGCAAGTATATGAAGCTTCTATTGACGGCGAAGAAGGTATCTCAGCTGCTAGTCAAATGATTACAGCTACAGGTATTACAATCCCTGCTCTAATTTCATTTATCGCATTTAATATGACTACTATTCCTTGCTTTGCGGCCGTATCTACTGCTAAAGCTGAATCTCCATATGGTAAGTTTGGCTCTACAATTATCTTCTGGTTAGTATGCTCATATATCGTTTCTTGTATCGTATTTGTTGTTGGTTCTTGGTGGTGGACAATATTCATCGTTATTGCTCTTGCAGTAGCTTGTGGGTTTGCAATTCACTATATTAACAAATATCTTGACAATAAAAAGGTAGTTGAGGCTTAATGCAATTTATTGAAGTATTAGTAATTGTTCTTGCTGTTTCATTTGTGTTAGTTATATTTGGTAGAAGAATTTATAGATTAGCAAATCATAAGCCGGTTGATACTTGTGAAGAGTGTCATTACCGTATGAAAATGGCTGTTAAAAGAATGAAAAAAGAACAAGCTAAGAAAAGAAAAAAAGAATTAAAAAATCAAAATAAAGCATAGATTTTAGGCGTAGCATAAAAAAGCTACGTCTTTTTTGCACATAGTTAATAAATAATATAGTTTTAAATATAATAAATATTCGTTAAATAAAAAATATTACGTTTTATTATCAAAAGAAACCTACTTTTTAATTTACTACTTAATTTAAAAATGTTATAATTAGATTAAAGTGTAAGACACTTATTTTGGAGGAAAATATAAATATGGCTAAAAAAGTTTTAACTGATTTAGATGTAGCAGGAAAAAAGGTATTAATCCGTGTTGATTTCAATGTACCTATGAAAGATGGCAAGATTACTGATAATACACGTGTAGTTGCCGCACTTCCTACTATTAAGTATGTTATTGAAAATGGTGGAAAGGCTATTGTTTTCTCACATCTTGGTAGAGTAAAGACTTTAGAAGATATAAAGAAAAATGATATTGCGCCTGTTGCTTTAGAACTTGAAAAAGAAATTGGCAAGCATGTAACATTCGTAAACCAAACTCGTGGTAAAGAATTAGAAGATGCAATTAACAATATGAAGAACGGCGAAATCGTTATGTTTGCAAATACTCGTAACGAAGACTTCGATGTTGAAACTAATACTGAAGTTAAGAAAGAATCTAAGAACAATGATGCACTTGGTGCTTACTGGGCAAGTCTTGGTGACTTATTCGTAAATGATGCATTTGGTACAGCTCATAGAGCTGCAGCTTCAAATGTTGGTATTGCTTCTCACATCGGTGAAGGCAAATCAGCTGCTGGTTTCTTACTAGAAAAGGAAATTAAGTTCATAGGCGGCGCAGTTGATAATCCTAAGAGACCTTATGTTGCAATCATGGGTGGATCTAAGGTTAGCGACAAGATTGGTGTTATCGAAGCTTTAATTGAAAAAGCAGATAAGGTATTAGCAGGTGGAGCTATGATGTTCACATTCCTTAAAGCTGAAGGAAAGAATATCGGTTCAAGCCGTTGTGAAGAACAAGAATTCGTTGATTTAGCTGCTTCTTTATTAAAGAAAGCAAACGGAAAGATTGTTTTACCTGTTGATGCAGTTGTAAATGATAAGTTCGAAGACGTTCCTGGTGTTGCAAAATCAGTTGATGAATTTGCAATCACAGATATGGGCTTAGACATCGGACCTAAGACATTAGAATTATTTGCTAAAGAATTAAGCGGCGCAAAGACTGTTGTTTGGAATGGACCTATGGGTGTATTCGAAATGAAGAACTATGCGGCTGGAACTATCGGTGTATGCGACTTATTAGCTAAGTTAACTAAAGAAGGAGCTACTACTATTATCGGTGGTGGTGATTCTGCAGCTGCTGCTAACCAATTAGGTTACGGAGATAAGGTTTCTCACATTTCTACAGGTGGTGGCGCTAGCCTTGAATACCTAGAAGGTAAGGCACTTCCTGGTATCACTTGTATTAGTGAAAAATAAAAAAGAAAAAGAAAAAAAGAAAAGAGGTAATTTTTAATGGAAAAGAAGATTGTTGTTAAAAGTACAGTAGGTTTACATGCCTCTCTAGCAGCTAAGGTTGTTCAAGCAGCTAGCAAGTATTCTGTAGACATTACACTTCATTATCATGATAAGGTAGTTGACGTTAAATCTATTTTAGGTTTAATGAGCTTAGCTGTGCCTCAAGGTGAAAATGTTGTTGTAGTTGCACAAGGAGATCAAGCTGAAAAGGCTATTGATGAAATTGCTGAATTACTAGAAAAATAGAATTTAAAGGAGGCTATATATATGCGTAAGCCTATAGTAGCAGGGAACTGGAAAATGTATAAAACTCGTGATGAAGCAATTCACTTTATCTACGATGTTAATGATTTAGTTCCTAATAAAAACGAGGTCGAAACAATAATTTGTGCTCCTGCTATTCTTTTAAGATGCTTGACTCGACGAGAAGGGGAAAATCTTCGTATTGGTGCTCAAAACATGCACTATGAAGAAGAAGGCGCGTTTACTGGCGAAATTTCCGCATCTATGTTGAAATCAACTGCAGTTACATATTGTATTATTGGACATAGTGAACGCCGTTTGTTTAATGGGGAAACGGAAACTGATGTTAATTTAAAAATTAAAACTGCTTTAAAACATGATTTGATTCCTATTGTTTGTGTTGGTGAAACTAAAGATCAATTCGAACACGAGGATACAGATTACATTTTAGGTTTACAAGTTAAATTAGCATTAAAAGATATCAAAAAAGAAGATATCACAAAATTAATTATTGCATATGAACCAATTTGGGCTGTAGGTGCAGCTAATGCGGCTTCACCTGAGATTGCAAATGATAAATGTGGATTTATCCGTAATATTATTGCAAAAACATACGATGAAGAAACAGCTCAAAAAGTGCGTATCATTTATGGTGGTTCTGCTAATAAATCAAATTTTGAAAATCTTATAAGACAAGATAATATTGATGGCGTATTGCTAGGAAGAGCGAGCCTTGATAGCAAGCATTTCCTTACTATTTGTGATATGGCTGTTAAATATATTGAAGAAATGAAGGCTCAAGGTAAATAACTTTGAGTTTTTTTCATATTCTTATATATTTCATAGATTTATTTGAATTTTATAATAAAATAAAAGAAAGGAGAAAAATATGAAAAATGAGAAGATTAAAAATATAATTTTAGTTGCAATAGGCAGCCTTGTAGTAGCTCTAGCCAATTCGCTCTTTTTAGTGCCTTTTGATATTATCAAAGGAGGAATGACTTCAGTTTCAATGATGATTAATTCACTACTATATCCAATTACACAAACAAATTTAACCGATGTCATCCTTTGGATTATAAACGGATTATTGTGGTTTCTAGCTCTTTTTATTATAGGCAAGAAATTTGCATTATCTACTTTAGTTGGAACTGTTTGTTATTCATTATTTATGACAATATTAGTAAGATGTGATATTGTGACTAAATGTGGTTTAATGGATTATTATAATGAAGGTGATACAACGGCTAAATTAATATTATTTGGCTTAGCAGGAGGTATTATTGATGGCTTTGGTGCTTCATTATGTTTTATAGGAAAGGGCTCTACAGGAGGCAGCGATGTTTTAAGCATATCTTGTGTTAAATATTTTAATATGAAACAAGAAATTGCTTCTTTAATGATTAATATTATAACTATAGTTTTAGGTTTTGTTGTTTTCAAAAGTTGGGGAAAACTTTTAGTAGGTATTGTTGCTGCTATGGCTAGTTCTTTAATGATAAAGAGCACTTATGGTAAATTTAATAAATTATATGTATTAGATATTGTGACAGGAAAAACAGAAGAATTACAACAGCTGATCTCTCTAGAACTTAATGAGACGTCCACAATCTATAGTGTAGAAGGTGGATATTCTAAAGATAATAAAAAAGTTCTTCGCACTGTACTTATTTATAAAGAAGCTAAATTATTAAAATCGATAATTCCTTCAATCGATAAAAATGCATTTGTGACCGAATTTGAAACAACTAACGCGTTTGGTGGATCACTAAACGATGCCTATATTAGTGAAAGAGTTAAAAATGATATTTTGAATCATTTTGAATCAAATAAATAGAGGTATTTGGGTAAAGATTTAGGTCATTTTTGTAGGCACTATAAACATCAACTAAATTTGACTTTTTATACAAAATATTGTAAAATAAATTAACAAAAAAATATGGGCAAAACTAGAGAAATCTAGCGACGCAAAGCTATAGGGTCCTTGAAGGATCGCCAGTTGCAATTCTAATTTTTTTAGTCTTGCAACTTTTTTGTTTAGAAAGGAGGGTATTATGAAATATTTTAAATTATTATCATCAATAATTATATTAATTGTAACTATTTTTGTATTTTTAAGTGCGACATATGGTTGGTATGTAACTAATAAAAATGCTGATGCGACTGGAATTGAAGCTAAAACTAATGATGAAGTTATGAAATATAGTATAGAGGTATATGATGGATCAGATTATGTAAGTAATAAAAATACTATTTCAAATGCCTTCCCAGGGGACATAACTTATTTTAGAATAAAAATCGTTGGTGCCGATTTAATTCCTAGTGATTACTCATATACTATTAATTTTGAATGTTTATCAAGTATTATTACAGATACTATTCAAGTTAGTGATTCTTATGTTACATATGATAGTGTTGAATTATATAAAATTGAAAATAACAAAGTTTTAATCAATGAGAAAACCTTATATAACATAAGTGAGTCAAATATCAGCTTAGAAGATTATAAGATTGAAAACGTTTATAAATTTTATTCGAACGTAAAGAATGGTGAGACTTTACCAAGTACTAATAATGATTTAAATGAAACTATAACAATTGACTCAATTACCATTAAAGAAGAGAATGATTCATATTACTATTATTTTGCACTTGAATTTAATGAGTCCTCGAGCATTGTTACATATAATGACTCTGAAACAAGTAATCCTTATATGTTCCAAAAGTTAACGATTAAAAGTATAAAGATTGAGAGGTTATAAATATGAAAAGAATAATAACTTCCCTAATTTTTGTTTTAGTTACTGCAGTAACACTTATTACTACAACACTCGCATGGTATACAAAGATTGATAAAATAGAGAGTGAAATAGATGCGTCTAGCGGACACATTGTGCTTAATCACACATATGATAATTTTATTAAGACCGAAGAAAATTATAGTATATCAAATGTTGCATTCTTTGATATCCATAATGAAGAATCTGAATTTTCAGAACTAGACTATCTAGATACTATGGCTTGTAAGGTTTCTATCAATATTGAAAACAAAAGTAGTACAGACACAACAGTTAAAGTATCTTTTGCAAGTACAAAGTTAATAATTTCTGCTGAAGACGAGTCTAACACTACATTATCAAGTTCATATATAGATTGTATATTATTAGAAAATGAATTAGAAGAAAATGATTCACTTAAAAATCATTTAAGTGATGATAAAGCATTAACATTTGATTTAAAATTAAATGAAACTAAAACCATATATTTATATTTGTATGGTGTCGAGGAATTAGACGATACCGATGAAGATTTTTTAAGCAAAACTCATAGTTTTTCGCTTAGCTTTGAAGCTGTTAAGAAGGAGGATTAGGTATGAAAAAAATATTAATAATTTTAACCCCAATTCTTTTAGTCTTAACTTCTATTATTGTTTTTGCGGTGTTCAATTTCATTAAAAAAGATGATATAAATGCAACTACAGGTTACATTAAAATCAATGAAGAAGAAACGAAACTTATTAGTTACGAGGATTCAAATAATACTAAATATAGAACTGATATGTTGTATAAGTTTGATAATTTTACTTTTAATACAGATATTAGTTATGTCTTAAGCGAAGATGTAGTATTTAAAAGTGGTAAAACTTATTACACTAATAGTGATTCAACTTACAACAAATACACAGGATGGACAGTAGGCACTCCAATAAATTATACACTTACAACAGACACAACGTATCAAAGTGACAAAACATATTACGAAAGAACTACTTATGCAGACGGAACAAATACATTCACAGAACTTAGTTCAAATGAATATACTATAGGTGGTAGTATTCCAAGCGGTCTTAATTTATACGAATATAATAATTTAAGCCTATATGAACAAACATTAACTAATGTTTCAGTAAAAAATATAGGTGAAGCTCTAAAAAGAAATGGTTCAAATATAGAAAAACTAACTTATACGTTATCTGATGATAAAACTAAGATAACTGTAGATACTTATACATTAGAATTAACATTTTCTACTAAAGGTATATCAAACGTTACAATTTACAATAGTTCTAACGAAATAGATGATTCACTTAATGTGAGTTATAACAGTGATTCTTCAGGTTTTATAATTACAGAAAAGAACTCAACATCTTATACAACTCTTTCAAGTAATGTAGTTACATGTAGTGCAACAAGCGAAAAATCAAGTGAAGACAACATGTATTTAAACCAATTAGGCTATAAACTAGATTTTACTTGTGATATCGCTTGTTATGTAAGAATTCATATCATGGACGCATGGATAGGTACTAAAGTATATGCGACTGCAAATAAAGAGACATATAATCTAAAGGGTTTAACTCAAAACACATCACCATTCGATAATATGAATGATGAATGGTATTATAATTCAAGCGAAAACACGTTGTATTTAAAAACACTTATAACTCCTAGCAAAAACGAGGACGGAAGTTATAGTAACCACACATATATATTTAATGTAAATGAAGCTTATTTTTATAATCTAGAGTCCGAGGTTGCAACCTACAAAGAATATATTGATGTTCAAGTTTCATTCAATGTAGATATTGTACAAGCAAACAGAGTTTATGCCTTATGGGGCGTAGATCCGACTAAATTAGGTTAGAAAGGAGTAAAATATGAAGAAGAAAATTTTTAGAAAAATTATTTTATTTGTTTTATGTGCTTTTTCACTTGTTACTCTTATTTTAGTTCTAACTACTAAAAATGTTATTGTAAGTGACCCTGTATTTGCGGATCATAAAGAATTATATAGTGCTAAGAATAAACATATATTAGGAACCGAATATTCAACAACTTCAAACGATATTTCTATCTCAAGTATTACAGATAATACAAGCTTAACGGGTAAAACAATTACTATCTCAACAGCTAGTGAACTATATCAATTTTCGTATAAGTGTTATACGGATTCTAATTATTTAACATACAATTATAAAGTTTTATGTAACATTGATTATAGTTCAATTAATGATTATTTTTATCCTATAGGTTGGCAAAAAGATAGTTCTACATCTGTGTTTAGTGGAACTTTTGATGGTTCAGGGTACGACATTAAAAACTTAAAGATGTTAGTTATTAATAGTGCTAATTCTAGTAATTACACAGATCAAGAATATTTTGCGATGTTTGCGAAAAATAGTGGAACTATTAAGAATTTTGGCCTTGTAGATAATTCAATAACTATTACGAGTTTAATGACAAAACTTTCTAACTCAGGTGTTGCGAATATCTGCGGTGAAAACAGTGGTGAAATAAGCCATATTTATGTTAAACAACTTACGAAAACTATTAATGAAGGTTGCGGTATTACTGCTTTAGGTGGATACCGTATTGCAGGTATTGTGGCTAAAAATAACAGTGGCGCTACAGTTAAGGACGGTTATATTGCGACTAACGCAATATTTGATATTAACTGTACGGATGTTATTGAATTTGCGGACGTCGCACTTTCAAACGATGGTACAATTAGTAATATATATTTCCTTAATAAATCTATTAATTTCACTTCGACAACATTTACAGATTCAGGCGAATATACTATTGTATTTTTAGATAGTACAAACATTAAAACTAAGAGTGGTTCGAACTATATTGGTAGTTTGATTAATAGTGAAGATGCACTTAATCAAAAATTTGAAAGTGTTTCTAATTGGTCAATTAGAACAACAAATACAGGAAATATTAGCGATTACTTCACTAACAATTTACCAGTATGCCGTACGATAACTTATTCAGGAAAAACAATCTCAATTAAGGACGCAAATGATTTTGTCTTAATGTTTAATTTACTTAATGCAAATCCTTATTTTGCGACTAAAGATATAACTTATAGTATTGAAGCAGACATTGATCTAACTGATATTCCGGCTAATGCAATCACATATACGCATGCAATAGATGCGACTATCACCGGAGATAATTATCAAACTCAGTCATCAGTTGTTCTTTCAAGTGGTGAGAAGAATAATTATCCTACTATCTATAATGCCCACATTATAGACAGTGCCCGTACTACAACTACACTAGGGATTGATTCATATGGTTTATTCCCTTATTTAACAGGAACTGTTAAAAATCTTAATGTTTATTATGATTCCCTAGATTTAAGCAATATTAAAGAATCAAATAACGTTAAAAGTATTGGTTTAATAAGTGGTTACACAGAAAAAGGAACAATTGATAATGTAAATGTTTATGTTAAATCTTTAACATCTAACAGTACTACAATATTAAATGAATATTATTTTGGTGGTATAGCCGGAGTAGCTAGCGAAGCATGTATTAAAAATGTTACAAGTAGTGGTAATGTTACATTCAACGCAAACGCAAATTACAGTTCTACTAACACATTAATGCAAGGTATTGCACTTGGTGGTATTGTTGGTTTCTTAGACGATTCAAGAAGTGATATTTATACTTCTTTAAGCGCTATGAACATTAACTTTAATTGTGGCGCAAATGCTGTATACGCTATAGGCGGAGTTATTGGTGCTGGTTACACAAATAATATTTATGAACTTGAAAACATTGGTACTATCAACGTTGGATCCTCTAGTAATATTGCATATAATACGTTATATGTATCAGGTGTAATAGGTCGCTTACTTGGTGTGAACAAAGAATTATATTCATTAACTAACCAAGGTACAGTTAATGTATATGCAAACTCTAATAAAAGTTATGTATCTGGTATATTAAATGCCGACATCCAAACTAAGACAAGTGCTAGTGGTTCTATTAGTGTCTCCCCTTATACAAGAAGTGATTCTGTACAATTATTTGATTTGTCTGGTGCTGCAAATAGAGCTGATGTAAATGTATTAAGCAGTGGAAATAATTTATATTACACAAGCGGTATAAATGTATTATCTAACAACGGCTTCGTGTCTAGAATTAAGTATTTATATAATCTAGAATACAATGAATTATATGTTAGTTCTAAAGGTACTGATAAATATCAAACTAAATTAGGCAATCAAAATATTGATGTTTCTAAAGCAAACAATTATAGCGGATTAATTAATAATATTAATCCTAATAGTAACTTTAATATTACGCTTGAAAATGCGTATAATCTAAGAAATGTTGACTTTGTATCAACTTCAACTATTAGTTCAGATTTGAACTATTATGGAGTTGCGAACGGGTCATATATTACCTACAAAAATATTTCTAACGAAGGTAATTTAACATTTACGATTACTGACGGCGCAAGTCAAAATGGTACTTCAAATTATAAGATGAATGTTGCCGGATTAATCAGTGAAATATCAAGTGGTAACAGTGCTTCTAACCTATTTAACGGTGGAAACATTACATTTACTGAAAACTCAACTGAAAACTTATATCTAGATTTATATATAGCTGGTATTTGTTTAAATAATTTAAATGAAGATACTAGTGTTACACAAAATCCTTTATCCCAAAAATTTAATAAAGAAGAAATAGGTAGTTTAGATAATTCTATCAATAACGGTGATATAGTTGTTACTTCAAGTAATCTTAATTCTGATTTAACATCTACAACAGGTACAAATGTTAATAATGTAACATATTCTAGTCAAACAAGTAATACATATTTTTTAGGAAGTGCTTATATAGCAGGTATTACTTATTTAAATAAAGGTGTTATTTCAAATGTCTTTAATTTAGGTGATTTAACTATTCGTGCTTTTGCAAAAACTAAAGTAACTTATTTAGCATCAGGTATTTCGTGCTTATTAGACGGATCTTATGCAATCATTAAAAATAGTGCAAATAATGGCACTGTAAAATCTATAAGTATAGCTAACCAAACTACTAATACTAATTATTACTATACATATGCATCTGGTATTGTAGGAATTAATAATAAGCATACAACAAATGTTAATGAAGTTATATCATTTGCTATTAATTACGGTACAGTTTTAGCTTTCTCAGGTCTTAAAAATAATACAAGATCCACAATAAGTTCACCTTATTCTTATAGTGGTGGTATTTTAGCTTATGGTGCACTTAATATCGTTAACGTTTTAAACTATGGTAATATTTATGGCTCAGAGGTAATTGGTTCAATCATCGGCGCCTTCGATTTGAATTTTGAAAACACCGCATTCTATCTAGCTAATACTATTAACTATGGTAATGTTAATGTTTTTGAGCATTATGTTGTTTCAGGAACTGATATTACTAATGCAAGCGAAAATGATATATATACGCTTAATAGTTCATTCTTAAGTAAGAATTATGGTACTTATACTGATACTAACCACTATTATTGCGGTGCTATGTTTGGACTTGTTGATTTTAATAGCGGAAATAGCTCACTACTTAATATTCGTTATGTTATAAATTTATGTCAAAATCAAAACATTACTCAAAGTGATAATCAATTGAATACAACTACAATTGATACATCTACATTTATTACAACACGTGATGATAATGATAAATTTGGTGGGGAATCTATTAAACGCGCACCAATGAGTAATGTATCAGATGAAGCTGGTAACGTTGGCGTATTTTCAAAAGATTTTATCTTTAGAAAAGCAATAAACGGTGATACCTCAGTTATTGATTATGATAAATACCAAACCGATTCTTATATTAGTGATTACTTCAGTTTTATTAATTATGATAAAGCTAATACTTATTTGATTGAAAAAATCGGTTGGAGAACTACTGCTTATTTGAATGCGGCCGAAGAATTAGCTAAGAACGTAGGTATGATGTCTAAATTTGTTAACTATGGTTCTTACATCAAATCAAATATTACTGATATTAATGCATCTTATAATAGTGATACATGGACTAGTAATATTGATTCAACAATTCTAGAAAATGTTATTACTGAGATTGTTAAAAAAGGAGAACTTGATAGTTCTTACTCGGATATTATTAAATATTTCTTGTTTGAATCTACTTATACTTCAAGCGTCTATCAATCTATTAGAGAATCTATTATTGATAATATATTAAATTATCTAGAAGAAGATAATGTAAATTATAAAGAGTTAATTCAAAACCTATTATATGATGAGGTTTTAGCTAAAGTTGTTAGTGGCGAGGATTTAAATTATACTAGTGTTCAAGAATCAATAAAAAGTGTTTTAGGAAAATTAACAACTACTGAACTAAGAGAAATTATTACTAATTATTTAACTAATATATCTAGTAATAGTAGTATTATCGACCCATTGTTTAATGACACTACAGGTTCATATTACGCACTAAACAAATATAATCTTGTAAATAGTTTGTTAGAAGGGTATAGTGGCGACACTATTAGCGAAATGTATAAGGCAATATATTCAGCTTCTGAAACTAATGATTCTCTAAAATATTATGATTATTTAAAGAATCATGATAGCGACGCAAAAGAGATATTTGCGACTATAATAAGCGCTAATGATTTGTCTTCAGGTACAACTATTAATAGTAATTTAGTTAATATCTTGAATAAAGGTTTAAAGAAGTACGATACATCAACTTATGATGTAACACAAACTAAAGATTATTATAACAGTTTAAGTGCTAGTGAATATATTAATGGTGAAAGCATCACTATAACTAAAAACTATACTGAATTATGGAATATTATTAAAAACATAAGTTCGTTTAAAGATTATATTAAAGAGAATAGAGAATTAATGAGTGCACACACTGATCCTACTTCATCTACTTCTTATATATCGCTTATTGCAAAAGCTACAGAATATAATTCTACATATCAAAGTGAGGATGGACCTAGCAAAAAAACTGATGGTTTAAATAATACTAGTGGTGTTATGCAAGTAACAGGCGAAACTGCTAATGTTTATAATAGATTTATTTATACACCTGACTCAATTGTTTCTTCAAATACTCATTATTATGGTCCTTTTAATGCATATGGCAAATTATTAAATGAAGCAGCTAGTTTTAGTGATAAAAGTACTTATAATAGTGATATTTATAATGCATCCGGAATTACAAGTACTACAAATTTCTATACTCCTTTCTATATGGCATTAAACGAAGATATGCGTACTGAGTATATAAATGCATCTAACACAACTTCTACTCAAAAATCAGAGGGTACTTATTATTGGAATACTGGTACAGGTGCTGATAACTCTAACCAATGGGTATCTGATTATATTATTAAAAATAGACCTGACAACGTAAGTAATTTCTTACAAAAGAATTCAGGTACTGGTGACTATATTAAAGATGGATTTAATTTTGCAAATTATAGTTCTTACAATAACGGGGCATCTATTACGTCTGCTACTTCGACTGATGATCATGAAAAAAACAAAGATAATTATATAACTGGTTACGGTACAAGTAGTGTTTACACAGGTATTTGGTATCCTGTATCTATATGGTATGAAAATAAATCAGTAGTCGGAGTCTATTTGTGTACTCAAAGTGGATTAAACTTTGAGGGTTCATATAAAGGGGCTCAAACTACAGAATATACATATTATACAATTGATGATCTTGTTTCTTTGGATGGTGTAAGAACTAAAGGCAAGTGTACGGGAACTGACGATAGTGACGAAATCAATGTTATATCTGCAATAATGACTAAAATATTAAGCACAGATAATGGTAAAACTGCCGTACTAAATGCTTTAAGCGAGTATGCTAAAACAAATGATTTTGGTTCTAGTAATTACGCCTCTTTAGAATATTTAGCAACAAGTTTAATAGGTACATCTTTTGCAAGCGATATTGTTTCTAAAACTATTTCTTTGGAGTCTCAATCAACACTTAAAGGTTTATCATATGATGCAACTAATACCACTTTATATTCAAAACTTGAGGCTCTTGTACAAACTGTTACATATGGTGATAAAGAAAATTTAGCATTCTATTGTGCTAGTAACAAAGAAGCTTTCATCAAACTTCTTAATATTACACTAACTGATTTTAGTGAATATGATAATGATAATGGAACAAACGAAATTACAACTCAAGATTTCACTTATTATTTGTATACATATATTTCTTATTTAAAGGAACAAAATAGTGAGATTACGAATGAACAAATCGTGAACATAATTAATAGTGTGAATGAATCAGATTTAACTAATTTAGATACTTTAGATGAGTTGGGTTATACTAATTATATTGATTACTTTGACGAAGCAGCTTACAATAATGATACGGTTGGATTTGGTAAATCTGTTAACTTTAACGAAGTAGATACTAATATACGTAATTTAGCTGCAGATACGACTTATACAAATTGGTTTAGTGGAGAAACGAATTCGGGTGCTTACCCGAAAGATGGATATGTTTATCCTTTAAATATAAAGGATAGCACTACATTGGAGGCTGCAGATAATAATATTGGTTATTTTACAGGATCTAATAATTCTCTAAAAACTTACAAAATTACAAATACATTTAGTAGTGGTTATAAATTGTATTCAAGAACTAGTGCTAGCGCCAATGAAGAAATAACACCAAAAGGTGATGTTAAAACGACACTAGATAAAGATCTTTTAAATTCAAGTCAATATTATGCTTTAGCATTCAGTAATAAAATAAGTACTGATGATTTCAAAGCTCCAAGTGATAATGATATTTATGGAATAAAATTGGTAAAAGATTCTAATACAGTAGGAACTCCAAAAATTGCTGGGAAGGATGCAAGCGGATGGGTTTTACCTGGAAAAAGTTTATATTTTATGCCAAAGGTAAATGGTATTCTTAAAATGGTCATTTATACAGGCAATAGTCGCACAACAGCTCCTGGGTTATATACAATCGAAAGAAACGCAAAGACAGAATATTATGATAAAACCACTACAAATATAAAAGTTAATCAAGTTACTAAAGCTTATGTAAATGGTGACAACATTATTTATGGTGATAGTACTACTGGGACATTAGCTTATGATAGCTCATGGTATACTAGTTTAACGGCTAACATTCTATATTATATTGAAATACCAGTTATTGCAGGTCAAGAATATGCACTTTCACGTGGAGGAACTTCAGGTTCAAGTTCCTACGTCTTATATCTAGATTTAGGTCAAAATGAATCTAACTATACATATAAATATCCTGATTTAACTCAAATTGAATCTAATTTTGATACTTATTATAATTCGGGCACCAAATTATCAAATTATGCAAATAAAATATTAGCTAAAGATTTTATTAATGTAATTCATACTGGTAGCAATATTGGTAGTAGTGCTACTGAAGTTACTATAACAAATGACTCAATATTACTCGTTAAAACTACCTCAAGTGGAATACCTTTAACGGTTTCAGGAACTGTTAAATATAATGATAATGATGGTAATTCTATAGAATTAACTAGTACTACTTTCAACAGCAAAACTGGTTATTTAGCCTTCTATTTAAATGGTGGAACTACTTATAAAATAAGCGCGGATACTGATTCGATTTCAGAAATCATTCTAGTAGATAAGACTAAATCCTATACTATTAATACAAAAGATAGCTGTAGTGTTAAATATGGTGATAACACAATCTTGTCTGGAGTTACAAACTATACTGACTTAAAGAGTTATAAAATAACTTCAAACCAAAAACTTCTTGAAACACTTGAACTTATTTATCCTACTATTAAGAGTGATTCAAAATATGACATCTTTAATAATGAAGTGTTTACAGATGAAGACATTAAAATCATCATAAAAGAACTTGCAAATAGTGATTATGCTGATCCAACCGATTCCGTCTTAGCTAAACTTTTAGGTGAACTAGGTTCTAAATATTATGGTAATCTTATTATAAACGCAAGTGACGAAGCTAAGAAAAACATCTTGAAGAAGATGGTTGAACTTAATGGAAGTAATACTTATGCTGATACTGATGATTTATTGATTGCGGCATTCATAGGCGATGATTATTTAACAAATTCTAACAAGAATTCGTTAACATCTAGTATTCTTTATAACTTGCTAAACACTTATGAAAGTGGGGAATACCAATTTATTACAAGTGATACAACTATTGATTTTGATAAGTTTGATGAGTTTGTAGTACACCTTGGCGGATCATCTAGCAAGGATGTTTATGGTATATTTGCTCTTTCTTCAAGCTTAGGTGAGAAGAATGGTACATTTATTCCTGATAATATTGATTTAAAAGGTAATGATTTCAATTATAATATAACTGATGATAAATATGTATTAACTGATGATACTAATTCATATTGGCGTGATTTAACAGGTGCTTCTACTGATTCATATTTTGATATCAGTAATGAAAATTCTGTAAATTATGCAATTCGTTATCAAATGAAACAATTAAAACTATCTATATCTACTCAAGTATTTGAATCTGATATTACGTTTGGTGATTATACTATATACGCAAGTGAATCTACAATTGATGTATCTAATGGTACAATTACATATTACATACCACAAAGTTATATTGATGAGTTGATAAAACATAGTGATGCTAGTATTGTATTAGATAAAGCAGAGAGCGCAACTACAACAGTTACAAGTCTTGATTTTACGAAGAGTGTTTTAGATAATGGATATTATATATTATCTAATGCATTTAGAGTTACAGCTGAAGATAGTACAGTTTATACTGATTATTCTATAATCTTAAAACCTATAGAAGTTTCTATTACTTCGTTTACGAGTGATAAATATACTATAGCTTATAGTGGTGATACAGTTACTTTAACTGTTGAATCTAATTTGCCAGATAATTACGATCTAGGTAGTAGATTAACTATTAATGACATCTATGCATCTTCTAGTGAAGCTAAATGGCACTTAGACACAAGTGTAAAGAATAATGGTATTGTAAGTAACGGAAGTTGCTCAATAGTAATTGTTATTGATGAAGCACACATTGGTGGTAATCTATCATGCAAACTTAATTTGTATGCTGATGCGCTTCAAAATTCAAGTCTAACCATTACAAAAGAGAAGAATACAAGTGCTTCAATTACATCATTTGAATTTGAAGGAGAAGAATTAAAAGATAAATTTACGAATAATACTTTAACTTCATATATTAATTTTGGTCGTGCTTACAATTCGGATAATTTTAGTGACTACACAAGTAGCAATTTCTATCTTTCTAACTTTAGTATTTCTTCGAATGCTAGCGTTACAATAAACGTTACTAAAAATTTAAGTGATAATAATATTATGACTTATATTGTTACTTATGTTGTAACTGCAGAAGATAATAATAGCCAAACTACTTATACTCATTATTTAATAGAAAAGAATCCTTATGAAAATAATAGTCAATATGCAAATATTTATAAGGACGGTGAAATTGTAACAAACGATGATATATATAAATCTGAATTTAGTTATAATGGCACAACGCTAAATAATTCTTCTGAAGCTAGTTTGAATTACACAAGTGGAATTTATAGTGCGGTTATGTTTAATAGAGGTTTAGAACCTGAATATAGAATTAAGTATTTCTTAAATAATTTCTATACTCTAGGCGTAGATGTTAATTATTCTTTGTCCGAAGAGACCCTAAACAATGGCACTTCAACAATTAATACTGTTGCCGGATTTATCGCAAGCATTAGTGACTCTATCGAGCCTAACGTATTTAAATATGAATATGTTTATACTAATAGTGGTACATGGGACGGTGAATCATATGAAAGAACTTATACATTCCCTGCATTATATATCATTAAGGGATATTCACGAGATGCACTTTTAAATCGTTTAACATTCTTAAATTCCGCAATCTCAATTGGTAATACGGCAACTGCGATTAAAGCTAATAATTATAATAATACTAATGCAATTGTATTATCTAAAGAAAATACATCATGTTTAGCTAATGGCGATGTATTATACACAGATATGTTTAATAATACTAATAATGCAATATCTGTTGATGGACTAAGTATAAATTATACTAATGGTGCAGATGACTATCAGTACACTGATTATTTTGCAATAGGTACAGTTAATGAGGTTGATCTTTCTTACTATGCACCTACATTTGGTATTGAGTCACATGCTCAAATATATCAATATACAACTAAAAAGAAGCTTACTGCTTATGGATTGACTAACAAACAAAGTGATACTGATAGTGCAATTTTAAGCAACCATGATGATATTTATTTATATGTGCCATTTACATATATAACATCTAGTGGTGAAAAGAAGAGTAAAGTCTTCTTAGTAAGTTTAGATTCAAATTACAATTGGACTAAGGTT
Source organism: uncultured Treponema sp. (assembly GCA_963633325.1). Classification (GTDB taxonomy): domain Bacteria; phylum Bacillota_I; class Bacilli_A; order Acholeplasmatales; family Anaeroplasmataceae; genus JAEELC01. The sequence continues at coordinate 12,853 of CAVGYR010000003.1, read as the reverse complement.
TATGATACAACTGATGTAGATACTGTAATTTATACATATACAACTACATTTGATACCTTATCTGCAACAAGCAGTGATGTAGCTAACTTCAGTTATAATGGTATTAATTATACATTATCTAGTTCATGTGGTGAAGCTAACGATAATGATTCACTTTACATGGATTACATAGGCGACCCTCTTGATAATCACTTCTATTATGTATCTTACTTAGTATTCAGTGAATCTAGCTTACATGGTGATTTTACTGAAGGTAACATTCGTTATATTCATATTTCAATTGTCGACTCAACTAATACAATTAAATTTGATGTTACATTATATGCAACAGGTGATTTAACTCTTGATGAGGTTTATATGACTATTTCTGAAAATATTTATACAAACCAAACATTAAATGTGACAAGACAAATCTCAGGTTACCTTGTTAAAGGTGAAACTGAAGAGAAGAAGAATAAAGTAATTGATAATGTGACTTATTATGTTTACACATTAAGGTACAATTTACAGATGTTACCTAAAGGATACTTTAGTTTCTATCTAGATCTTCCTTCTGGTTTTGTACCTACAGTAACTACCGATATGGCTAACCAACTAGACACATCGACTGCCCCTGGAAAAGATGAAGAAGGTACATTCTTACCATTTACTTCAATCATTCCTAAGACAATTGCGCTTGACTATTATGTTAGCGTAGGTAATTATGGTAAAGACATATGGGCTGTAAAGACAAGTAATCTTTATACAAGAAAAGCTACATATTATTATAATGCTGAATAAAAAAAGCCGAAGTAGAGAAATCTATTTCGGTTTTATTTATTGAATTTTTTCATTGAAGCTTCGTATATTAAAATTGAACAAGCAACTGATACATTAAGTGAATTATTTGATCCAAACATCGGTATAAATACTTTTTTATGGGGATTATCATACCATTTAGGGTTGATACCAAAACGTTCATTTCCAACAACGATTGCAGTTTTATCTTTATAGTCATATTTTTGATAATCTAGGCCTAAATTAGGTTCTCCTAGATATATTGTATAATTATTCTTAAGTAACCAAGCTTGTGCCTCTTCATAGGTAACTGAGGCCGTAGGTACTAATAAATTGCATCCACGAGAAGAAGATACTAAACTAGGATTATTTGGTTTAGTAATTGTATCTACAAGGATTAAAGCACCGACGTGTGCGCTATCACATGTTCTATATATTGTACCTATGTTACCAGGTATTTCTAAAGAATCACAAACGCAAATAAAGTCGAAGTTCTTTAATTCTTCTAAGGTTTTTAATCTGTAATCAATGATTGCAAATACACAAGCACTATTTTCTTTTCTTTTTAAGGCGTCTATATTTTTCTTTGAGACAATAAAAGTATTTTTTGCGATAGTTTTTAGAAATGCGATGTCTTCTTGTGTTTCTTTATGATATTCTATTTCGTTTGAATAAAACAAAGAAACGATTTTAATTGGATATTTTTTTGCAAGACGCAAAACAGAGATGTCGTCAGTCGCAAGTACTCCGTCTTCACCGCTTTTTAATAATTTTTTTAGAAGAATATAATTAGGATCTTTGTTTGATATTAGATTTTCCATATTATTTGTTTAAAAATTCCTTTATCTTATTGAATGTTTCTTCGCTAATTATATGTTCAATCTTGCAGGCATCTTCTTCAGCTGTTGTTTGGTTCACCCCAAAACGAACAAGTAATTCAGTTAATACTTTGTGTTTTTCAAATACACCGTTTGCAACATTCTTACCTTTTTCAGTTAAAAGAAGAGCTTGATTATTTAAAACTTCTATATATCCATTTTCTTTTAGTGCTTTTATTGCAATTGAGACGCTAGGACGGGAGAAACCTAATTCGTTAGCTACGTCGATGGCGTGTACAAATTCTTTTTTTTCTGATAAGCGTAGTATTGTTTCTAAATACATTTCTTGAGATTCATGTAATTCCATAATATACCTCCGTATAAATAAAATTATATCATAATATTTAAATTATAGTAATTTTGACACAAATAATTTTTAAATTAAGAGATTAACGTTTATAATATAAATATATTTAAGAGGCATATATGAAAAAATTTTTAATATTTTTTTTAATGATACTTACATTTAGTTTATATTCATGCAAGAAAGAAGAAACAATAATTAATATTGCAGTTCCTAATGGGGCACCTAGTTTAGCAACACTTAATTTATCTTATAATGATAATTATAATGTTGATGTAAAATCTGGTGTATCTAATATTAAAGCCGCATTTTTATCTAATGATTATGATTTTATTATTGCGCCGACAAATCTAGGGATTCAAATGTATAATGCGAATAAAAACTACAAAATGGTTTCAACAATTACTTGTGGAAACTTATATTTAGCGTCTAATTCTAGCCTAAATTCGATTCAAGATTTAAATGGTAAAAATGTAGTTTTATTTGGTAAAAATACTGTTAATGATATGATTGTTAATTATGTTTTAAAAGGAAATAATGTTTCTTGTAATATTGAATATGTAGATGATTTAAATACAGCTAAAACATTATTTTTAGCAGATCAAAGTGACACTTCATATTTGCTTGCGGACCCGCAAAAGTCTGCTATAGAGACTAATTTAGCAAGTCAAAATAAAACAAGGACATTTATTGATATTCAAGAAGAATTTGAAAAAATAAGCGGAACAGCTGGTTTTGCCCAAGCCTCACTTTTTGTTAAAAGTTCTATATCAAGAGAAGATGTTCAAAAAGTATTAACCGCCATTAAAGAAAACGTTCAATTTATTACAAATGAAACGAATATTAGTGTTACTAACGATAAAATAAAAGAATTGGGATATTTTAATTTAGAAGATACTATTATGTATAAAGCTATTATAGGTTCTAATTTTAATATTGTTTTTGATTTAAATGGTATGAAAGATATGGTAGACAAAACATATACAATTAATCTAAATCTTGTAGGAGGCGTGTTACCTAGTGAAGAATTCTATTTTATTTAATAAGATTTTAGGTGTTTTTTTTGCAATTGTTTTTATCTTTTTAATATCATTAATTTTATATTTTACTAAAAATAATACTTTAGTATTCTCGAGTCCGCTTTATATCATTAAAGAAACGTTCTTATTAATTTTTAAATATAATACCTATTGTGATCTTTTTTATACAATACTTAGACTTATTTTGTGCCTGTTTATCTCTTTTCTCTTAGCACTCATTTTAAGTTATTTTTCGTATAAATATTCACTATTTGAATCATTCATAAATCCTTTTGTAATTATATTTCGATCAACACCTATAATTTGTATTTCAGTACTTTTTATTATTATATTTAGTGCTAAATCATCTTGTTATATTATAACGTGCTTAATTTTATTTCCTTTGTTTTATGAATCTTTTATGGGCTCTTTTAAAAGTATCGATAAAAGTATAATTGATTCTTACAAACTAGATACTAAATTTAATATTAAAGTATTGTTAAAACTATATCTACCTATCTCTATTACGCATATAAAAGCTTCTTTAATAGAAGGAATAGGTTTAGGGTTTAAAGTTATGATTACAAGTGAATATTTATCTGGTACTAACAAAAGTATTGGTGATTCATTGTTTAAGATATATCAAAATAACATAGATATGACTTATGTTTATGCATATGCGTTATTTATAATTATAATTTCATTTGTTTTAACAAATATATGTAATTTAATAAAGAAGAAGATATAAAAAAAAGATTCCCGAAGGAATCTCTTTTTATTATCTGTTGTAGAATTCAACGATTAATTGATCATTGATGTCTGTTAAGAATTCATTACGTTCTGGGTTTCTAACTAGAGAACCAACTAATGTATTAGCATCAAATGAAACATATTCAGGTCTAGAAATAACAGCTTCTAAAGCGTTCTTAACGATAACGAAGTTCTTAGCTTTTTCGCTAACTGTAACTGTTTGACCAGCTTTTAATCTGTAAGAAGCAATGTCAACCTTCTTGCCATCAACTAAGATGTGACCATGGTTAACTAATTGTCTAGCTTGTTGTCTTGTGCTAGCAAATCCTAAACGATAAACAACATTATCAAGTCTTCTTTCAAGTAAGCACATGAAGTTAGGACCAGTTTGACCTTGCATACGGCTAGCTTCATCAAATACCTTACGGAATTGCTTTTCAGACATACCATAAGTGAATCTTACTCTTTGCTTTTCTTGTTGTTGAATACCATATTCTTTTAATTTTGATTGGTTGTGACCATGTTGACCAGGAGCAAAGTTTCTCTTAGCGATTTCTTTACCAGTTCCTGAAATTGAATAACCAAGACGACGTGAAACTTTGTAGCTTGGTCCTGTATAACGTGACATAATTTTATCCTCCTATATGTCTATATTAGAATAAAAAGAAATGTTATTTACATTCAATTATAGATATCGTTGACTCATCATTTCACCTAAAGCAGAGAGGTTACTTTGTGCCTTATAGGATCGATATTTTTATAATGAATATAAACCCTGCTTTTTACTCGCTTTAGTATTATACCTAGAATATATATAAAAGTCAAACAAAAACTGAAAAAAGTTTATAAAGTTTTTTAGAAATAAACTATTTAGTGATGTTAATAGATAAAAGATTTAATTTTTATAGGTAAACAACTAGAAATTTAAATAAAAAATTTTGTCCTACATTTAATGATAAAATATATTCATAAAAAAGAGGTGCTATTATGTTAGAAAATGATTTAGATTCTTCTTATGATGAAGAGGAAAATAGTGAAGAAGTTATAAACGAAGAAGAACGTAGAAAACAATTATATGAAAATCCTGAATTTGTAAAATTTGCAGAACAAATTAGCGAAGCTAAATTTGAAGATGTTTTAAAAGATCTTGATGCATTAGATAAAGCTGTAAAATATTATGATTTTATTTCTACATTTGCTACACAACAAAATGTATCTTTTGAGAAAGCTTTTGATTTCTTGACAAGTGAAAAGTCACAACGAGAACAAGAAGTCAATGAAGTAGAAGAAGACAAAAAAGAAGATGAAGTAGAAGATGTTCGCAAGAAATATGATCCTAATTTCATTAAACTTGTTGAATATCTTGAAGACGAAGATTTTGAAGACGTAGTTGATGACGAATACACGATGAAAAATCACGAACAAACGTATAATGATCTACTAAAATATGCAAAAAAGAATAATCTTTCTTTTGATGAGGCGATGAAATCTATCATTGATGACATGAACAAAGAAAAGAAAGAAAAAGAGAAAGACGAATTCTTAAATGTAGAATTTGATAATGAAGCTTATTTAGATGAAGAATTAAAGGCAGAAGCACAAAAGTTATACCAACACGTTGGTGGATACGAAATGCTTGAGTATTTTACTCCTAGCAAAAAAGAAAAAACAGATATTTATAAGATTTTTAATTCTGAAAATAGAGATTTCTCTAAAGTTATTGCAAAAGACACTTATGCAGTATTCATGAATTTCCTTCACGACTATAATTATGATGTCTTAAGTAGTTATTTAAATTCTTATGTTACAACTCTTACACTAGCTAGTAAAGATACTGAAAAAGGCATTTTAAGCGAAAAAGAAATTAAAGATAATTATCTAAATGGTAAAAAAGAAATCGTTTCCGCATTAGCTTCAAAATTATCTGATGGTAAAATTGTAAGTTTTGACGCCGAAGTAGATAGTGTTGTTAAGAATAGAAACCCTAAAAATATAGATAAAAAAACTAGAAACAGTCTAATCTCTAAATTCTCTACAAAATTAGATGAATCCCTAGAAAAGTCTAATAATTTAGAAACAGTTGTTCTTGATACAAGACAAAGATATAAAGCTCTAACTAGCCTTGTATATAATCAGAGTATATGGAAAAAGATCTTCCATCCTTTCGTATATGCAAGTGAGAAGAGAACTCTTAATGATTTCAAAAACAAATTTGATCAAAAATTTAATGTAACTGAAAATACATTTAATGCATTTTTTGAAAAGAATGATTTCACTTTAAGTACTAATTTCTCTTATAATATGATTTATGATTTAACTAGCAATTTAGAATTACATTTAGATACTAATTGTAATAATTTAATAGATCATTTAAAGAAAGAAAAGTTATTCAGTGTCGCAAAAGAAGTTGGTGAACTTAAAGCAGACAAAGATTTAGATCTTTCTAATGCAAAAGACGTTCAAAAAGAAAAAGTTGAAGTTAAAGATAAAACAAAATAATTGTTATTGCCCTAGGCCTAAAGCTTAGGGTTTTATAATTTTATGTTGATATACTAGCTTAAAGTAATCTCTAAATAAATTAGATATTTTAAAATCTAAACTTTTAAGGTATTATATTTTTAACTAAAAAGAGGTTTATATATGAATGATAATATAAAGGCAGTAATTTTTGATTTGGATGGAACACTTTTTGATTCATGTTCGATGTGGAATGATATTGATAGATTATTTTTTAAACGTAGAGGAATGGAGATTCCAGAAAATTTCAATAAATTGATTGCGCCACTTGGTATGTCTAAAGCAGCTAAATTTGTAAGAGAAACATATAATATTGATAATACTGAAGAAGAGATTAAAAAAGAATGGCATGATTTAGCTATTTTTGAATATGAAAACAATGTTAATCTAAAAGATAATGCGGAAAAATTCTTAAAATATCTTGAAAAGAAGAATATAAAAATGGCGATTGCGACGGCTAATGGTAAAGAATATTATATGCCTTGTTTAAAAAGACACAAAATTGAGAAATATTTTGATTACATTTGCGATGTTGAGGAGTTTAGTGGCTCTAAAAAGACTCCTGACATCTATCTTCATTGCGCAAAAAAATTAGGACTTAATCCTAATGAAATTGCGGTAATCGAAGATATACCTGAAGCTATAAAATCAGCTAAATTAGGTGGTTTCTATGTTATTGCAATTGACGATGAAACCGAGAAAAATTTACGTGAAGAAAAGAAATATTTAGCTGATGAATTTATTTATTCGTTTTCCGAATTAATTAAATAATTTGTTCAAGTACTTTTGATATTTCACCTAAAAATATCTTAAGTTCTTTTTCATCATCTTTATTAAACCTAATAAAACTTGTTGAATCGATATCTAATACGCCGTATAAGGAACCATTGATTATAATAGGAATAACAATTTCTGAGTTTGATCTTGAGTCACAAGCGATATGCCCGGGGAAATTATGTACATTTTCTACAATTTGTGTTTCTTTAGTTTTAGCGGACGCGCCACACACACCTTTTCCTATTTCTATTTCAGTACAGGCAATAAGCCCTTGAAATGGTCCTAAAATTAGTTTGTTGTCTTTTAAAAGATAAAAGCCTACCCAAGAAACATCTTCTAGATATTGATTTAAAAGCGCACTTGCGTTGCTTAATACACTTATTTCGTATTTTGCGTTTAAAAAATATGTTTTTGCGATTAAGTTTAATTCGTTATAATTTGTCATAATATACCTCAATCACAATTATATACAATTTTAAATGATATTGCATTTAATATTTATCTAATATAAAATATTATGGTATGAAACGAGGATTTATATATGATATATAACCAAATATTAGTTCGTTTTGGTGATTTAACATTAAAAGGAAAAAACCAAAGAGATTTTATTCAAAAAGAAATGAATTTAATCAAAAATAAATTAGAAGGTCTTAATGTAGGAATTATTAAGGCTCATGAAAGAGTATATATTGATTTATTAGACGAAGACTATAAAAAAGTATTAGAGCGCCTAGACCTAGTTTCCGGACTTTCAAGTTACTCTTTAGTTTTAACTTCTAGCAAAGATTTAGATGATATTAAAGAAAAAGCTTTAATGTTAGTCAAAGAAGAAATCAAGGGTGAAACTACATTTAAAGTATCTACACGTCGTGCTGATAAGAAATTCCCTTTAGAAAGCCTTGAAGTATCTAAGATTGTGGCCGGATACATATTATCAGACAACAAATTTCCTAATCTCCATGTTGAAATTCATAATCCAGAGCACGAACTTCACGTCGAAATTAGAGAAGAAGGCGTATTTTTATTTTTAAACGATATTCGCGCAATGGGTGGTTATCCTGTTGGTGTTGCCGGTAAAGGATTATTAATGTTATCTGGTGGCCTAGATAGCCCTGTTGCAGGATATCTTGCGATGAAACAAGGTATTGAAATTGAGTGTTTACACTTCGAATCAACGCCTCTTACTTCAATTGAATCAAGCCAAAAAGTTGTAGATTTATGTAAGATTATATCAAAATACACACCACACAATAAAATTAAACTTATTATGATTCCATTTAAAGAATTACATATGGCGCTTCTTGATAATGTAGATGATTCTTACAAAATTACAGTAATGCGTAGAATGATGTTTAGAATTGCGGATAGAATGGCTCATAAGAGAAAAGCTTTGTGCGTTGTGACAGGTGAATCTGTAGGTCAGGTCGCAAGCCAAACACTTATGAGTATGAATACAATTAATTCTGTTACAAATATTCCTGTTATTCGACCACTAGTTACAACTGATAAAGTTGATATTATTAGATATGCCCACAAAATTGGCACATATGAAACTTCAATTCGTCCATTTGAAGATTGTTGTACTGTGTATTTACCACATAACCCAGCTACAGCTCCTAAGATTTATTTAGCCGAAAAATATGAATCTACATTTGATTATGAACCATTAGTTGATTTCTGCGTCGAAAATGCAAGAATCTTAACTATTACTCCCGATAGTGATATTGATTTAGCTTCTTTAGGCTTTGAGGCTCGCGAAGTTATTGATTTAATTAATGAGAAAAAGGAAGAAAAGTAATGATTACATCTTTACAAAATAAAACAGTTAAAGATTTAGTTTTATTACATAATGCAAAAGCACGAAAAGAAAAAGGCCTATTTATTGTTGAAGGCGAACACTTAGTTTCTGAAGCTAGAGAAAATAACTATTTACTTAAAGCTTATACAATTGACCCAAATTTAGATGGTGAATTAGTTAGCGAAGAAGTAATGAAAAAGATTTGTCAAACTAATACTGTTGTTAAGCAAATTGGCGTTTGTAAATTACTTAACAAATGCGAAATTACAAACCGAGTCCTTATTCTTGATGGAATTCAAGACCCTGGCAATTTAGGTACGCTTATGCGTAGTGCGAAAGCTTTTGGCTTTGATTCAATATTTTTGTCTGACACAACTTGCGATATTTATAATGATAAAGTTATTAGAAGTTCTCAAGGTTCTATTTTTAAACTTAATTTTTTAAGAGGGGATAAAATTGAATTTATAAATAATCTTAAAACAACGCATCATGTTTTTAATACTAATGTGAGAACTGGTGTTGACGTTAGAACTATTGAAAAACAAGATAAAGTAGCCCTTATTTTAGGAAATGAAGGGGCAGGGGTCAGTGAAGAAATTAACAATCTTAATTTAGATTCTTTGTTTATTAAAATGTCTAACATGGAAAGCTTAAACGTTGGTGTAGCAGGATCTATTTTAATGTATGAACTTAATTAATGATGCATGTACTTTTGTATATGCATTTTTTTTGATCCGAAGTTTGGAAAAAGTTGTTAAAAAAGATTACATATTTAATAACTTACAAAAGCTTAAATAAAGATTTGCAAAAAAAAAGTTGCCAAGTTGATTTTTTGCAAAAAATATATTATAATATCGGCAAGTGATAATTCACAAATGAAAGAGGTAGATATTATGGAAATTAACGAAAGAATTAGAATGTTGATGAAAGAAAAAGGAATGAGTCAAAAAGAATTATCACTGAAAGCAAATATTACAGAAGCATC
>CAVGYR010000003.1:0-2995 GCA_963633325.1 uncultured Treponema sp. | reverse complement strand
GAATTATCATTGAAAGCAAATATTACAGAAGCATCTATGTCTAAATATTTGAGCGGGGATAGAGTACCAAGAATAGATGTTATTGTTAATATTGCAAATGCTTTAGAAGTTTCTGTTGATGCATTATTAGGAGGCTCAAATACACAAATTAATTGTTTATCGGAAGCTAAATTAGTATTAGCACGAGGGAAAGACAAACTTACTAATGATGATAAAAAAGAACTTATAAAGTTTATACTTGAAAATTTTGAAGAATAGGAGGGTTTAATGCATTTATCTAACGAACGATATGAAGAAATTAAAATGGTAATAGCTCAAACATTTGAAGATTACGAAGTAAGAACATTACCTATTGATGTATTCGATTTAGCTAAAAAAATGGGTGTTGTTGTAGTTTATGCATCACAAATCTTGAATAGTAGAAACAGATTCAATCAAATTTCACTTTTTACATTCCCACAATCATACGTATATTATTGTTATGAAAAACAAAAATTTTTTGTATATATTGATGACATTGGCGCTAACAAATCTCGTCAAAGATTTAGTATGGCTCATGAATTGATGCATATTATATTATCACACACTGAACAAAATGAACAAAATGAAGCTGAAGCTAATTTTGGAGCACAATATATGTTATCGCCAACAAGTTTAGTACTATTGGCACCTCAAAATTATTTGTTGGAAAAAACAGAGTTTGTCAAAATGATTTTCGATGTTTCTGAAAGAGTTGCCGAAACAACTATAAGATATAATCGTAATAGATTAAATTATATTTCTTTAGAAGAAAGGTCTTATGAACAAATAATTAATAATCAATTAGGTAAAACTTTTAATGAATTATTGTCCCCTAAATAAAAAAGCATAGTACTTTCAATACTATACTCTTGATCGACCATATAATTGTCTCTAGCATTTGCAATTATAGGGCTTAATATTAAATTTGTCAATAAAGGAGAATTAAAAAATGATTCATGGGCAAAATAATTATGAAAAATATAAGGTATTAAGACCGTTATATTCAGATCACAAATATGATAAATATGGATTTCCAATTATAAAAAAAGATAATTTCAATTTTGAGTGTTGGAATAAAACGAAAGTTTGCAATTTTAAAAATATTAAAAGCCAAAATGATAAGGAAAATTCTATTGTTTTAATGTTTAATTATGATAATGTTATTAATAAAATTTGGAATGATCCGTATAGATATTTGAGTAAATTATTAGGCTTTAAAGCAATATGTACTCCCGACTTTAGTATTTATCCAAATATGAACATTAATGATATTAGATACAATATTTATAAAAATAGATGGATAGGCTGTTTATTACAAGAAAAAGGATACAAGGTTATACCTACTATTCAATGGTCTTGTGAAGACACATATGATATGTGCTTTTCTAGTATAGAAAAGGGAAGCACTGTCATAATTTCAACATTGGGTTGTACTTCGAATTGTAAAATATTTCTAGATGGATTTAATAGAATGAAAGACGTTATAGAACCTTCGTTAATAATTGTTTTTGGGGACATGATGCCAGGAATGACTGGAACTTTTTTGCAATTTAATTATGAAGATTCTTTTAATAAACCACAAAGAAATTATGAGCAATTAAGCCTATTTTCATTAGGAAAGGTTTTTAGAATTGAAAGGAGTGATTATTATGGGAAGTAGAGGCGCATTCGTTTCTGTCGATAGCGGTGACTTCAATTTTGTAGAAAATGGGGAAAGGTATTTTACAATAGGAATTATTGATGATATACAAATATTGAGTATGGGAGATGTTAAAAATGTAAAAGCACCTGAATATTCTCATAGTTCTAATAGAATATATGTTATTGTTAAAAAGGGAAAAATAAAACATATTTCTTTTTATGATAATAATCATAATCAAATTAAAGTTATTGATTTTGAACATGAGCATTGCGGGCTCAAACCTCATATTCATTACAACAATGATCACTCTGATAGTGGAATTCCGTTATCAAAAGAAGATGTGGATTTAATAAATAAAATAAAAAGGAGATTATAAGATGACATTTAATAATTATGATTCTTTAGATGATTTCATCGGAGAATATTCCGGTATTTGCACAAAAAAACATGAACGTTTTTATGGACTAGATTTTACGTTTCATGGCAAACTTTATCGTATGACTATTGATCAAATGGAACCTAACAATATTAGAGAAAAATTCGAAAAAATGTTAAATAAAAAATTAGGAAAATATGAAGTTGCCTTAGTTGATCCTAAAGGCTCATCTGAATTGCAATATCATGAATATCAATTTATTGGATGGTATTTTGATATATATGATTTATTAGAAAATTGTTATATAGATGGTATGAAATTCAAAGATGTCATCATGGATCGTAATACGATTCTAGAAGGACAAGATTAAATTCATGTCATTTACGTTTACGATATAAAATTTATAAAGTTCTCGATTTATTTACAAAGAATTTTAAATTTGTTATAATAAAAAGTGGTGATAAAATGGCTAATGATGAAACTAAAAATATAGCATTGCTATATGAAGTAGTTACTGAATCAATTGATTTTTTATATGAAAGAATTAAAGGTGATTACTTTTCGCTATATAATTTTACAGTTCAAAACATTCTTCAAAATGAAGTATTACAAGATGAATTTGACGAAGAAGATAAAAAAGAATTGACTGAAATTTATTCTCGTTTAACAAATGTTGATATGACATCAGAAGATGTTAGAAAAGCTATTCAATCGCTAATGTTACGTGGACTTCAAGATGTTCATATTTCAAACGGAGGAGTAACTCCTGATACAATTGGTATATTATTCGCATATTTTATATCTAAGTTTGAACCAGTTAAACGTAAAGTTAAATTATTAGACCCTCTAGCAGGTTTTGGCAATTTATTATTTACACTAGAAAACCATTTAGATTTAGACATGGATTTGTATGCAGTAGAAAATAATAAACAAATTGTTGAAGTTTTAAAGGCTAA
>CAVGYR010000002.1:0-51888 GCA_963633325.1 uncultured Treponema sp. | reverse complement strand
GTGTTAAGGTTTTACTATCAATTTTTACTTAATAATATAGAAAAAATTGAAGCCGGTTTCGGAGAAATTCTTTATGAAAGATTAAAGAAAGACATACACGCATTTATTTCTTATTCATTTGAGGATGTTTCAATTTCTTATATGGAATGTTTATCACAAGAAGGAAAGTTAGGTGGTATATATTATCCAATTAAAAATCTTATTATAGAGAAATCAGAATTAAATCGCTCAATTGAAATTGACGGGATAGCTAGAGACGAGGATTCACTCATTGTTGTCGAGTGTAAATTCACAAATGAGAAAAGAACGATTAATGATTATAAAAGAATGATTGAAAATACATCTATTAAAATGTTTTCAAACATTAAAAAATTTGAATATTATATTATTTCAAAAAGCGGTTTTGATGAGACACTTTTGAGTTTAAAAGAGGAATGTTTACATCTTATATCTATTGATGATATGTTTTCTAATTAAAACTTTTATTTCTTATTAAGATGTGTATTGTTGAATTCGGTAACTGGTGGTTCTTAAATCTTGTTATCTTTATAATCTATGCATTAGCTCAAAAACGACTTATATTTAAGGCATTATCTTATTGTTGCGACTTCATTTGACAAAGATATTATGAAATCAATAAATGTCGGTGTAAATGTCGCTAAAATATTGTAAAATGTCGCATTTTATTATATAATTTAAGCATAAAATATGGAGAAATGATAAAATGCTTATTGAATCTAACAAAATAGAACTAAAATCTAAGTATACTGATCAAATAGTAAAAGAAATTGTTGCCTTTATTAATTCTGATGGTGGAAAAATTTACATTGGTATCAATGATGATGGCTCGGTATGTGGGGCACAAAAGATTGATGAATCATTACGACATATTTCTGATATTATAACTACTCAAATAGAGCCTAGTGCAATTGATAGTGTCAAAACTGAATTAGAAATTATAGAAGGTTTACCTGTTATTGTTATTAATGTAAAAAAAGGTATTTCACCATTATATTGCATAAAAAAATATGGATTTTCATCGAATGGTTGTATGATTAGAATAGGTTCTTCTTGCCGTGAAATGAGTGAATTACAAATTAAAGAAAGATATAAAATGCGTTTTTTTGATGAGGATATAATAGTTTCTGCTCCAACAAATTTAAAAACATTATCTTTTTTTACACTAAAAAATTCTTATTTAGAAATGGGTTATAAACTTAACGATGATACTTTTGAAGTCAATTTAAAATTAGTTAACAATAATGGTGATTACAATGTAATGGCGGAATTGTTATCCGATAATAATAGATTTTCATTAATATTTGTTAAATTTAATGGATTTAATAAAGCAAGCATATCGCAACGAAGCGATTATGGAAATAAATCCATTATATTTGGGTATGAACAAATGATGAACAGGATAGCTTCGGAAAATATTTGTATGTCAAATACTACAATTAGACCAAGAGTAGATACTTATTTATTTGATTATGACAGTGTTAACGAGGCTATAGTTAATGCAATTGTTCATAATGACTGGAGTATTGCAGAACCACAAGTATCTTTTTTTAAAGATAGGATTGAAATATTGTCCCACGGAGGATTACCTCACACATTATCTATAGAAGATTTTTATCGTGGTATTAGTAAGCCAAGAAATGTTAGATTGATGAAAATATTTTCCGATTTGGATATTGTGGACCATACAGGACATGGAGTTCCAATTATTATCGAAAAATATGGACGTGAAGCTTTTGAAATAAGTGATAATCATATTATAGTTACAATTCCGTTTGATAAAGAAGTTATGAAATCAATAAATGTCGGTGTAAATGTCGGTGTAAATGTCGGTGTAAATGTCGGTGTAAATCTTAATGAAATTGAAAAACAAATTATAGAACTCTTACTAAATGATCCTACGTTAACAGCACAAAAAATATCTTTTGAACTTAACAAATCAAAAAGAACTTGTGAAAGATATTTGAAATTATTACAAGAAAAAGGATATATTGAAAGAACAGGTACAGATAAAAAAGGGTATTGGAGAATTATTAAATAATATTTATTACATTTGAATATATATTATATAATGTTTTGACTACTAAAGTAATTTTTAAATCTTTTAATAATTCTATGATTTATTCAAATGAGTGATTACGTAATCGGTAATTAATTATTTTGAATTTCGTGATTTTGAAACTTGTTTTAATTTTTATTTATTTAACTATTTTATGATTAAAACTGATTTTAATTAAGTACTTTATCCAGTTTTGATAAAAATAAATGAAAACATAACAATAAGATGACCATAAAAAAATTTATAAAATCGTTATTGACAAGCAAATGAAATTAAAATATAATAATCAATGCATGGTTTCGTACGAAAGTGAGGCTATATTATGAAGAGAACATATCAACCAAACGAACATAAGAGAAAAGTAACTCATGGTTTCCGTGCCAGAATGTCTACAAAGAGCGGACGTAAAGTTGTTGCTGCTAGACGTCGTAAAGGCCGTTACCAATTAACTAAATAAGTTAAAATTTGAAAATACTAGAACTACCAGATCAAATTAATTTTAAAATTCTAATTTAATCTGGTAGTTTTTATTTTTAGGAGATATTTATGAATAAACAATATCGCATAAAGAAAAGTAATGAAATAGAACTAGTACTAAAAAAAGGTGCTCGTGCTTATTCAAAGTACTTTACAATATATAAATTAAATAATAACGAAACCAATCACTTTAGATTTGCGACAAGCGTAGGAAAGAAAATTGGAAATGCGGTTAACAGAAATCTTGTTAAACGACGCATTCGAGCTGCACTTGATAAGTTTGATCTTTCTTCTAAAAAAATGGATGTTTTCATCGTTGCTCGAAAAGAGGTTAATGAGCTATCTTTTGATGGCTATTTAGAACAAATTAATTATTTATTAAAAAAATTACATATAATTTAAAGGAGACAAAATGAAACGTTATTTTGAAAGAAATCTAACAAAGATCATTCTTATTGGCTTTCTTCTTGTATGTGTAGTTTCACTTACAAGTTGTAGAACTAACGCTAGCGAATGGTATAGTCGCCCTTATACTACATGGGGTGAGGAATTCCACTTCTATAATACTAAAGGACAATTTAGTTTCTGGCAAATGTTATTAGGATGGCCTGTATCTTTAATTTCTTATCCAATCGCATGGTTAATGCACCTTATCGGATCTTGGTGTGGAAATAGTTATGCATGGGGTATCATCTTTACAACATTAATTGTACGTACTATTGCTTGGCCAATTTATTCACGTACTAATTCAATGTCTGTAAACATGACAATCATTCAACCTGAAATGCAAAGAATTCAACAAAAGTATGCAGGTAGAACTGATGCTGAATCTAGACAAAAGATGAGTCAAGAAATGATGAAACTTTATAAAAAATATCATATGAGTCCTCTAGGTTGCGTAGTTCCTATGTTATTCCAATTCCCATTATTCATGGCTATGTATGAATGCGTAAGAAGAATAAATGCATCTGTTACTACATTAAGCACTAATGGTATTTTAGAAACAACTACTCCTGGTATTTTCTCATTATCAAACACAAAGATGTTTGGTGTATTTGAAATCAACTCTTCGGTTCTATCGAGTGGATCTTATGATGTACCTCGTGCAACTGAAGGTAAAGACATTGCGTTTGGTATTGTCCTTGCAGTATTATTTGCAGGCATCACATTACTAAATCAATGGTTAGCTAAGAGAAAACCAAAGTGGCAAAAAGAACGTAAACAAGTTCAAACAGCTGAACAAGAACAACAAGCTAGAATGATGAATATGATGAACTATGTAATGGTTATTATGTTTGTATTCTTCTGTTTATCATCAACAGCTCTTTCTCTATACTGGTTAATTGGTGGTATTTATCAAACATTCCAATCTTTCGTAGGTAGAAAAATGAATGAACGTAAATATTACAAGTTAAAAGAACAAAACAATATTATTACTAATAAGTAGGTGATATTATGCAAAAAAGATTTGAAATTGAAGCTTCTAATTACGATGAAGCAGTTGAAAAGGCCGTAAGCCAATTACACGTTTCTAAAGATAAAATCTTTGTTAACGAATTAGAAAATGGCACTTACGAAGCCTTACTTGATATTTCTTTAGCTCTTGAATGCAAGAAATATTTAGAAAATATTTTAGATAATATTGGCGTAGATTATAATATTGAAGTTAGAACTCTTAAAGAAGAAACTGAATTATTTATTATGGTTGATTCTAACGAGAATCCTTTATTAATTGGTATTCAAGGTAAAACTTTAGATGCACTTCAAGCTTTAGTTAAGAACCTTGTTGGTACATTTACTCATGATAAGATTGTTGTAACTCTTGATATCGGTGGTTATAAAGAATCACGCAAGAGAAAACTTGAGATTTTAGCAACTAAGATTGCAAAAGAAGTTTCAAGTACTAAACAACCTGTAAAATTAAAACCAATGAGTGCTTATGAAAGACTTATTATTCATGAACGTTTAGCTAATTCTAAGGATGTTTATACTGAATCTGAGGGTGAAGGCGAAGAACGCGCTATCGTTGTTAAACCTAAGAATAATTAATTATTTGAGTTAAGGAAGTCTTTTGACTTCTTTTTCTTTCAAATGTTTCACGTGAAACTAGGTGAAATATGAAAAGTGTAAAAAAGATATTTTTTATTTGTTTTCTTGCAATTTTAATATTTGTTATTTCTACAACGACTTATGAAAATATTAGGTTTCACGTGAAACTTAATAAATTTCTAGAAGGTCAAACACTTCTTGAAGAAAAATCTAGTGATAAAAATAAATATTATTATAAAACTAATAAAGACTATTATTTAAATAATTCCTATATGTATCCCGGGTCTTTTTGTGATATTTTAGTCACAACTGATTCTTCTATAAACTTTCCTATAGTATATGACCTATTAAGTTTAACAGTCGGTGGACACGCCGGGCTTTGTGCTATGCAGTATAAAGACGCTTATTATACTATTACGGATGCGGATACAATAGATACGGCTTATAATGATATAGACAATAAAACTACAATATACCCGAAAAATAGATGGGATGAAAGCGATGAATTCCCTAATTATTACATATTAAGAGTATATTTAACGGAAGATGAAATGTTTAAAGTTTTTAATGAAGTTGTGTCTTCTCTAGGGGAACCATATAATTTAACATTCTTGTTAGATACTAAAAATAAAAGTTATTGTTCTGACCTAATTTCAAAAGCTTTTAGAAGTGTAAATATTAATTTAAATTATGATTATGGTGCTACTACTGTAATAGATTTACTTGCAAGTCAATACACTGAAATTGTAGGATACAAAGTTAATAAAAACGGCGTAAATTATTACTATATTGATTAACAAATATTTCTAAATTTTACTATGTAATAATTACATTCATGATATAATATATTTATTGAGGGTGATATCTTGTCTTATGTTGCATTATATAGAGCATATAGACCACAAACTTTTGACGAAGTGTGTGGTCAAAAGCCTATTATACAAACACTTAGAAACGCAATAAAACTTAATAAAGTATCACATGCATATTTGTTTGCAGGTCCTCGTGGAACGGGGAAAACAACACTTGCAAAAATTATGGCTAAGGCATTGTGCGCTGAAGACGGTCCACGTGACGATTTTGATAACAACAGCCCTATTTGCCAAGGCATTACAAAGGGCTCAATTTCTGACGTTGTCGAGATCGATGCCGCTAGCAATAACGGTGTAGATGATATTAGAAGCTTAAGAGATAATGTTAAATTTTTACCATCTACTTGTAGATATAAAATATATATTATTGATGAAGCACATATGTTAACCGATCAGGCATGGAATGCTCTTCTTAAGACTCTTGAAGAGCCACCTACATATGTAATATTCATTTTAGCTACTACTGAGCCTCAAACTATCCCAACAACTATATTGTCACGTTGTCAACGTTTCGATTTCAAAGCTTTAGAAACTAATGAAATCGTTGAGAGATTAAAAGAGGTTTCTAAAAGTGAAAAAATAAATGTAACTGATGAAGCACTTGAGGTTATAGCAGAACTTGCGGAAGGCGGAATGCGTGATGCATTGTCTTTACTAGATTCAGCTATTTCCTATTCAGGGGATAAAGTAGATGCTAAAGACGTATTAGAAGTATCAGGAAATGTCTCAGATATAGAAATTCTTGAGGTTCTTAAAGACGTTTATAATAACGACGGCGCTAGCGCGTTAGATAAGCTTAATAATGTATTAAATCAAGGAAAAGAAATATCTAAGGTAATAGGCGATATTATTACATTTTTACGTAATATATTGCTTTATAAAATAGGTAAAATTAAATCCGATAAAACAATTTATAAAGAATCTGATTATATTTCTTTTGCACAAAGTATATCTACCGCGTTAGTTTATACTTATTTAACTCTTCTAAATGATTGTTTAGTAAATATTAAGTATACAAATCAAAAACGTGCTTTCCTTGAGGTTTGTGTCTTGAAAATGGCCGATAAAAATACAATCGATTATGAAGCTTTATTAAATCGTATCACACGTCTTGAGTCTGAACTTAAAGAGATAAAAACAAATGGCATAAAACAAAGTGGTCCTCTATTTGATGACGATTTGAATTTCGATAATATAGCGCCTACTAATCCTTATGTTAATACAAATAAATCATTTGATTATTCGGCTTGTATAAGCACGAGTGATATTAATGACGTGTTAAATAACGGAAACAAGATGCTTAAAAACGAAGCTAATCAAATACTAGTAAATCTTAAAGTAGATATGCCAATGTTAAACGGCGCAAATGTTGTGTGTGCTTCGACAGATTCACTTGTTATTACATTAGGCTCAGAAGGCTCATGCAATAGATTTATGAAAGATCCTAATTATTCTAAAGTACTTAAAAAGTTTAATTTAGGAGAAAATAAATATAAAAATTTATTTTTTATAAATACTTCTATGTGGGAAGAGGTATTTATGGATTATGTTAATAAATTTAAAACTGGCGATAAAAAACCAGTTTTAGATAATCACAATATTAAGATATTTAAATATGTGAAGGAAGAACAACAAGAAAGTTATGACCCACTTGAAGAATTTTTTGATGATTAAGGAGAAATAATATGAATCAAGCAGCAATGATGAAAATCAAAAAAATGCAAAAAGAAATGATGGAAAATCAAAAGAGAATTGAAGAGACAGTATTTACAGGCACTTCCGCTGGTATTGTAACTGTTTCTATGAAAGGAACTCATGAAGTAGTTGATGTAAAAATCGATGCGGATGCATTCGAATCTAAAGACGATGTTGAGATGATTGCGGACGCAATCAAAGCAGCTACAAATGATTGCATTAAGCAAATCGATAAGGCTCAAGAAGAAGCTATGGGTGGATTTGCGAACATGGGTCTTGGAGGCCTATTCTAATAAATGGAATATCCTAAGCCTATAGAGGACTTAATTAATTCGTTCATGTTGTTACCCTCAGTCGGGCGTAAAACAGCTGAACGATTTGCCTTATATGCTTTTTCTCATTTGTCAGATAATGATTTAGAGACGTTTGGCTCTAAAGTGATTAATTTAAGAAAGAATTTGTGTGAATGTAAGATATGTCACAATTTATCGACAACTGAAATTTGTGATATTTGTTCTTCTCCTATAAGAGACAAATCTACTATTATGGTTGTTGAGAATGTTAAAGATTTATATGTTTTAGAAGCTTTAGGTACTTACAAAGGCGTATATCACGTTTTAGGCGGCGTTATTGACTTTGTTCGCGGAGTTGGAGCTAGTGATTTATTTTTAAATCCTTTACTTGATAAAGTAAAAACAGGAAATATAAAAGAAGTTATAATTTCTTTAAATACAACGCTTCAAGGGGAAACTACTGCAAGTTATATTAAAGCGTTACTAGATAACTATAACGTAAACGTAACTCGCTTAGCTCATGGTATTCCACTTGGGGCAGATATATCGTATGCAGACGAATTAACGATAAAAAAAGCACTTGAAGGAAGAACTAAATTCTAATGGAACTTAAATTTTATAGTTATTCTAAAAGCGGAGATAAAATCTATTATAAGTCGGACTTAATAATTGATGATAATATTTATTCTTTTAAAGATAACAATGGTTCAAAATGTAAATTAATAGTTGACGCTGATTCTCATGTTATTCTTCAAAGATTTGGAGAAGTTAAACAAGAACTTGATTTTAAATTACATGAATCAACTAGAACACATTACGAGTCTTCTGACTTATCATTTGATTTGGTTGTAGATACAAAAGAGATTACAATAAATTCTTCTTCAATTGTAATAGTATACGACTTATATTATGATGATTTTTTAACTGATAGTTTTAAAATTGTCTTTTTGATTAAAAATACAAATTTATTAAATTAATCGCTCTTGAAAAAAAATAATGTATAAGGTAAAATATTTTAGATACTTTTTATGGAGGGTATAATATGAACAATTCATTAATTAATATTGCATACAATCTAGTAAGTGCAAGCGAAAAAGGTCTTGAAATCAATGATTTACTTCAAAAAACAATTGAAGAAGCTCATGTTGAAAAGACTGCTGATGTACTTTCTAATTTATATATGGAAATTTGCACAAGTTCAAAATTCATCTACATCGTTGATGAAGAAGGTGCTCGTTGGGATTTAAAGACTAGACATAGTCTTGAAGAATACGACAAGGATGGTTACAAGTTCGTTCAAACTGCTGATGATGAAAAAATCAGTGAATTCAGTGCTGTTGAAGATCATGTTGAAAATGAAGCTGAAACTGAAGAACATGAAGAAGTTGAAACTGAAGATGATGAAGAATATAGCGAAGAGAGTAATGACGACAACTACAGCGATTCTGATAACTATTCAGATGATGACGATGATGACTATTTCGATGATCTAGATGATGATGAAGATAAATATATCGAAACAATGGATCAATACGAAGACCAATACGATAGATAATAAGTGAAAGGTGCTAAAAGGCACCTTTTTTTACGCAATTCAGATAAAATTTTGAGTTTCCTCATGTTTTTATGAAAAAGGAACGAAATTATATTCGAAAAAAGTTTAAAATTCAATGTTAAATTTAAATTAAATTCAAGTCAAATTTTAAAAAAAGCGAAAAAACGAAATCTAAAAGAGTTAAAACGGGCAAAATATTAAATTAAGTTTGTAGAAAACGTTTTTATAAAAATAAAATATTGCAATAAAAATAACACTAGTAGTATAATAATAGAAAGTAATCCGGTTAAAGGGGTTATATTAGAGATAGGAGATTAAATATGAAGAAAAAATTATTAGTGTTAAGTGCACTTGCATTAGCAGGCGCATCGACAATTGTTTCTTGCGGAAAACAAGATACACCTACAACACCATCATCTGAATCTAGTCAACAAGTAACTATTACAGGTATTACTGTTGAAGGACAAACTAGTACTTATGGTATTGGGGACAAAGCTGGTAAGGATAATGCAAAAGTTTATGTAAATTATTCTGATGGTTCAAAGAAAGATTATACAGCAAGTGCAACTTTTGATTACTCTAAAGTTGATACTTCAAAAGCAGGTACATATACTGTAACAGTAAGCTGTTCGGGAAAGACTACAACTTTTACAGTTGAAGTTAAGAATGATGTATTAGATTCTGTAGTGGCTGATGCAGATAGTCTAGGAACATTTACTAGATATGCAACTCCAAGTTTTGACTCAGTTAAAGTTTCTGCTGTATATAAGAATGCAGTATCAGGTACTTCAAGAAGTGTAGCAGTAGAAAATAAAGACGTTTCATTTGTTATTAAGAATAGCAAAGGCGAAGTAGTTACTTGTTTAACTGAATTAGGTACATATACTGTAACTGCAACATACCGTGAAAAATCAGTTGATTTTGAAATCGTATGCGCAAGCGTAATTGCTTCTACTGTAAGCGACGCAGTAGCTAGTGCTGTAGCTCATGAAGACACTGTAAACAGTGGTTCTTATAAATATCATGATGAAGATTATTCAATTTCAAAAACTTACCGTTTAGGCGAAAACTATGTTAGAGTAACTGAAGATGGTGCATGGTATGACGATTATACTAAATTTAACCATTATTATTCAGTAGATAAAAATGGAGATGCATTTGCAGTATCTGTAGGTGTTAAGAATGATGGTACTGAAGATAAAAATAGTGCAACAAAATTAGATTATGATGCACTAGGTCATGCGCCTAACGCAAAGGATGCAAAAGCCGTTGGTTTTGATATCCTAAATTCAGGCGAAGATGAATATGTAGAATATGGTTTTGGTAATTCTATTAATACATTATATCAAAAATATAAAGAATCAATTGACCCAAATAAGAGCGAAGCTGTTGGTGCTTTAACTAACATTAAAGACAAAGATGGCAAGGCAGTAAATGGTTTCAAGTTCTCATTCAATTATGTAGTAGAAAAATATAGTAGGGCTTATTTTAAGACATATAATGTAGAATTTGTATTAAACGATAATGGAGCAGTTAGTGAGGCATATATCGAAGTTAAAGAATATGTTTCAGAAGATAAACCATATCAATCTATTGAAAAAATTAAAACTGATGGAATTGCCAAAGATCTAGGAATTGAATTAGTAACTGGTACTGATAGCGCTGGTGCTGAACAATATAGTTTTAAGTTTGTTAAACACGAAGAAGACAAGACATATGTTGATGCTAGAGTAAGTAGTTACACAGTTAGTCAAACATCAGGTTTAAAATATAGTGATGATGAGACTGAATATTTAGCAAGTAAACAAACTATTGCCTCATTTGACGCTTATGTAGTCGATGGAGACAAACAAACAGTGTTAAACGACGGAGACACATTTGATATCGATTTAGATAATGCGACTGAGGTTAAAAATGACAAATCTCATTACTTTGCAATCACATTAAAAGTTGGAAATATTTTACCTACAACAATTACAGAAGGATTAGATGAAGTAAAAGTTGTTGTAACAGGTAATGCATATGATGAAACAGCTGTAGATTCAAAAGAATATGAAGGTGAAAGCTACGCTTACGTTTCAAGTCTTAAAGATAATGGAACTCGTACATTATGGTTTTATCGCGCTGGTACATACAAAGTTACATTCTCTTCTGCTAATGTAACTAAGACTGTTACCTATAATGTTCAATTTGAAGCTCCTACTTCTTTAAATGCATCTGTATACAATGGTGTTTCAGGTGACTTTGCGACTGTAGATACATTTGATTGTTATACAACAAATACTATTTATGTAGACGCAATCATCGAAAAGTACTTTACACAAGGTTATACTGCAAGTGTTAAGGTATTAAAGGATAAAGAATATGTTGATGTAGATCCTAATACAGTTACATTAGAAGAAACTAAAACAACTGTTAACGGCAAAGAAGTTTCTTGCTATAAGTTTAATGCCTCAATAGCAGGAACATATAAGATTACATTAACAGGTGCTAAACCTGATAATGATCAAAGAACTGCAGCTACTACAGATGTAGTTGTTAATGTAAGTGCTGTTCCTAGCATTGACGATATCTTAAAAGGAAAATATGATTATGCATATGAAGCTACAGTTTCTTCAAGTGAAATCTACAAGGTAAAATTTGAAAAAACTGCTGAAGATGCAAGCACTGGCACTGTTACATTTACAAGAAAATATGATTCAACTAAGGTACAAACAGGAACATTCACAGTTTCAAATGGCCAATTAGTTATTACGACATCTGGTGATACACTAGGCTTAGCAGATAATGCAGAATTTAGTGTTTATATTGATGCTTATTACAACTTATATATTGTAAATTCAGTAACTGAGACAAAATATGTATTAAATAAACCTACAAGTGATATTAGCGATGCGGCATGGGCTGCTTTAAAGCGTTCTTACACAGGTGGAGATTATACTTTCAAGTTTGTTCAAGGCTCTGAAAAAGGTGAAGGTACTGTAACAATAACTACAGCTAGCACATCTAGTGTTTATTCATTCAAATATGATGACACAACAGCTGTTATTGCATTAACATTAGTATCAGGAGACGATGTATTTAACGGTTACAGCATAAGCGTTAAAGACGGCGTTCTAACATGTTCAAAAGGAAATGACTCATTTGAACTTGCAGTTAAAGGACCTAATTTAAATGAGATTTGTTCAGGTGATTATACAGTTGTAGATTGCAGCAACATTAGCTATACTATTAAGTTTGCGGACGGAAAAGTTACTATAAAGAAACCATCAAAAAACCGTGAAAGAGTTTGTACATATGAATATGATGAGGAAACTGGTCAATTAAAATTAACCATGGTTAGTGGAAGCGATTCTTCTGTCGGCCTTGAAGATTATCTATACATTATTGATGGAAAACTTTCTTATAAAGGTCTTACTATGAATAGTGAAAATAAAAAAGTTGAGTATGTTGCAACATGCTTAAGAGCTGGTGATAGTGGAGAAGAATCTACTCCTGAAATTCCTTCAAATTATCACGGAACATGGTATGGTTACGATAGTAAAGCGCTAGAAAATGCTGATGGAAACTTTACTGTAACAATTTCTTCAACAGAGGTTGTTGTTGAAGGCGATGATATGAACGGAACATATACAGTTATTTCTGTATCAGGATCTACTGTAACTGCAAAGAATAATTGGGTAACTATTACATTAACTTTAGGAAATAATAGTATATCATATGATTATTCTTCTTCATATTCATATATAACAGCAACTTTATCTAAGAATGCACCTGTTACATTAGATACAACACTAATTGGTACTTGGAATGGTATTGATCCAGAATCTGAAAAAAAGTTTAGTATTAAGGTTGAATCAAATACTTTAACATATGATGGTTCTAGTTATACATTAGAAGATTATACAGATGGTAGATACCATTTTAAAGCTAAAGATGACTATAATGCTTACTTATATAAAGATACATTAGGTGATATTTACTTTGTTAATGAAGAAAATGATCCTGTAAAAATGTCTGCAACCGAAACTGTTGTACCATTTACTGAAGAATACCTTGGTACATGGCATGATAATTCAAATCAATATGCAATTATAATTACTACTAACTCTATTAAAGTCAATAATGTTGAAGGAACTAATATTAGTAAAGATAGCGATGGCGTTTATATTTTTGATATTGGTGATGTTACTTACAATGTATGGTTTGAAAATAACACTGACCAATTAACTTATGTGCCAGATAATACATATGATCAATCAAAAAGAGTAACTTTATCTCGTGATATTCTAGAATATTTAGGTCTTCATACATTTACGGGAAGAAACTATAGCGATAATGAAGTTTCATTTACATATAAAGATGGTAAGATTGTTTATACAGAAGATGATGATTATACGTATAAAATTGAATCTAAGGATAATAATGTTATTACAACTAACGATGATGGATGGTATCATTATACCTTAACATACAACAATGGTAGTTTTGATGTTGTTCAGTATGTTACTGCTGGGGATAAGAATGACACTTACACAATATCAAGAGAATCAAGTGATTCTTCTGATAGTGATGCTGTTACATTCAGTGAAGAATACCAACATACTTGGATTAACACATCAAATAATGCGGATACTGTTGTGATTACTGCTACTACAGTTACATATAAGAATTTAGTGTATACAGATGTTGAA
Organism: uncultured Treponema sp.; assembly: GCA_963633325.1. Classification (GTDB taxonomy): domain Bacteria; phylum Bacillota_I; class Bacilli_A; order Acholeplasmatales; family Anaeroplasmataceae; genus JAEELC01. The sequence goes on along the minus strand of CAVGYR010000002.1, from coordinate 38,176 downwards.
TATGAAGATGATGCTTATACTGCTTGGTATACTAATATCGAATTAACTGTATATTTAAAAGATGGAGTATTATATATTAGTCAAGGACGTAATAAGTCAACATACATTCTAGATGGTGTTGCTCCTGAAACAAGTGGTGACGATGACTCTAGTGAATCTACAGGAGTAATCCCTTCTTCTTGGTGCGGTACTTGGACAGATGATGATGCAAAAGTAGAATTATTTTTAGGCTCAACTTCCCTTAGTGTCACTGTTAATACTGTTGATAAAGATGGTTCAGACCTAACATATACTGATGGCACATTAAGTTTCACAGTTGATGGTACAACTGCTACTGTAACACAATCCGGTGACAACCTAATTTATTCTATTGATGGAACTAGTTATACATTAACAAAAGTTGTAAACGATTAATAAAGAACGAGAGTTGATTATTCAACTCTTTTCTTTATGTAAACGTTTAGTTTATGCAAATATGTTGAATAAAACTACATAATATTATAAAATTAAGTAGTTTAATTTATATTAAAAGGTGGGTTAAAAATGAATAATGGATATAGTGATTTCAAGAAAAAGATTTTACGAAATCATCTTGTAAGATGGTTAGTAATATCTATTTCTTTATGCCTAGTTGTTTTTGGGATACTTTTTTTATTGTCTAAATTAAAAGTAATATCATTAAATATAGGATTAATTATTGTAATAGCACTTCTTTCAGGTGTCATATTATTCTTATTTACTTATTTTGTCTTTAAACCAAATGATAAAAAGATTGCTAAAAGATTAGATAAAGACTTCGATTTAAAAAACAGAGTAGAGACAATGATAGAACTTAAAGATAAAATAGGTTTTGTCATTGAATTACAAAAAGAAGACACTGAAGAAAAACTTAAAAATATACCATTAAAATCACTTAAATTTAAAGCTCCAGCAGTAATTATAATCGCTGCTTTATTAGGCTTAGGTACTACTATTACTGCAGCTAGTATTCCAACTAAGAGCGAAAAAATAGATGAAGAAAAAACATATACTTTAACTGAACTTCAAATTCAAAAAATTGAAGATTTAAAGAATAAGGTTAGAGCTACAAGTTGTGAAGATTCTTTAAAGGATTTATATATAGCATGTTTAGATAATTTAATAGCTGAATTAACTAAAGGTGTTAAAGAAAGTGAACTTAATGATGTAGTATTATCTACAATAAGTGATACACTTAGTGTTAATAAAGCTTATGCGTCTAACAAGACCATAGGTAATGCACTTAATTCTATTGTTGTTAAAGAATATAATAATACATATGCAAAACATTTGTTTGATCAAACAAATAAATGTGTAGGCCTTTGGCAAACTAAAGGTGAAAAAACAAAAAAGATAGAAATCTCTTCATCACTTGTCACAATAAATTCTAAGAGTTATGCAATAGACACAAAAACAAGCACAACTACAACTATAAAAGCTAATTTAGTTGAAGATACTACTCAAACTATAACTATTGAATTAAATAAAGAAAATGTATCTATCAAATATGATAATGAAGATTATAATTTAGTGGAGAATTTTAAATATTACCGCGCTATCGGAAGAAATTTATATAATTATGCGGATAACTTATCTAATCTAATAAGTTTCTTAAAACAAGATTATACACAAACAAAAAATGATTGTGGTGGTAGTTTTATTAAGGGAAGATTAGAACTTGAAATTGAGTCACTTAATACAGTTTTAAAGGCCTCTCAATTAACAAATCAAAATGATTACTATAATGCAATTAATATTCTAATAAATGCATACACAAGTGTCCTATCTGAGGGCACTGCAACAATGATAAAGAGTATTGAAAGTGCATTAGATACATTTGAAACTAATATTAATTCAATTTATCAAAAAGAAATAATTTCAAATAATACAGCTGAAATGATTGAAAACTCACTTCGTGAAATCTTTAATATTGCAAAGAGTGAAGATAGTGATAACAAAGATGAGCTTAAAGACGATGATGATAAGACAATAGAAGATTCTAGCTCAAGTAATAAAAAACCAAACGACGAAGATTCAATTGGCGACGGAGCTCCTGGTAAAGGTGATCCACAATACGCATCTAACGATAAATTCTTCTCGATAGATTCAAATGGAAACCCTGTTATAAGTGATTCAAACGATTTATATGCCTATGCGCATTTCTATGCGGAATACAAACAAATGTATGAAGAATTAGTAATTGAAGGAATTTTAACTGAAGAAGAAATAGAAGATTATTTAGAAGTATATTTTAATAATCTAGCTTATGGAGTTAACAAGAAATAAGGAGAAACAAAATGGAAAACAACGCAAAAACTCAAATTAAAAAATTTAGTGAAACTATTACTACTATTAAAAACGAGATTCATAAAGACGTCGTAGGTCAAGATGAAATTGTTGATAATGTAATTATTGCAATTATATCTGGTGGTAACGTTCTTCTAGAAGGTATCCCTGGTGTTGGTAAAACACGTCTAGTAAGAACATTAGGAAAGACTTTATCTCTTCCTTTCTCTCGTATCCAATTCACACCAGACTTAATGCCTAGTGATGTAACAGGTACTAATATTATTCAAAAGGACGAGGACGGCAAAATGAAGACAGTTTTCCAAGCAGGTCCTATTTTTGCAAATCTTGTATTAGCTGATGAAATCAACCGTGCTACACCAAAAACTCAATCAGCCATGCTAGAGGTAATGCAAGAGCACAAGGTTACAGTCGCAAACAAGACTTATAAATTACAAGAACCATTCTTCGTATTAGCTACCCAAAACCCAATTGAACAAGATGGTACATATCCATTACCAGAAGCCCAAATGGACCGTTTTATGTTCAAATTAGTTATGCAATTCCCTACAATTAGCGAATTAAAAGATATCGTTAATATGACACAAATTACATTAGATGAAACAGCTAATTCGGTAGTTGATGGTAAGACAATTCTTGAGATGAGAGAATTAGCTAAAGCTGTGCCTTGTGCTGATGACGTGTTAAACTTTGCGATGAACTTAGTTTCACAAAGCCATCCTGAATTAAGTAATGCGTCTAGCGTTGCTAAAAAATACATCAAATATGGTGTATCTCCACGTGCTGGTCAAGCTTTAATTACTGCAGCTAAAGTTCGTGCTTTAATTAACGGTATGTACAATGTTTCTATTGAAGATATTGAAGCTTTAGCTTATCCTGTTCTTCGTCACAGAATTAAGATTAATTATACTGCAATTAATGAACACTTATCTGTTGATGATGTTATTGCATTATTAATTAGTGATGTTAAAAGGCAAAATAAGTAATTATGGCTTATTATGCAATTAATGAAGAATTTATAGAGCAGCTTGAAACTTTAGAATTAATTGTAAAAGATAATGTTGCCGGAGCTTTTGGTGGAAACCACCAATCAAAAAGCTTTGGCTCTTCTTGTGAATTTGCGGATAAACGTGACTACATTGCCGGTGACGATATTACTAAAATCGACTGGAATGCTTATGCAAGATTCGAACATCTATATTTAAAGCAGTATTTAGATGAGAGAAGACTGCACACAAGAATATATATCGATGCCTCTAAATCTATGGGTTTTACTAAAGCTAAGGCCATTAAGGCATTACAATTAAGTGCTGCTTTCGCATATCTTTCTATTGTACAAATGGATAAGGTATCAATTTATTATATAAAAGATAATCATGTCTACGATTTGATTTTAAACATGACTAATAAAGATCAATTTTATAATCAAATTTTAAAGATGAATGAAATTGATTTTGACGGTGATTATTGTTTTTCAGACGCAATTATGCCTGAAAATGTAGGATATGGGGACGGATTATCCGTTGTTATATCAGATTTCTTAACTGATAATGATTATGTTCGTGGTATAGACTACTTAGTTCAAAAAAAGAGAGACGTTTTGATGTGCCAAGTTCTTGCCTCAAACGAAATACGCCCTGCATTTAATGGTAAAATGCATATGTTTGACTCTGAAAATTTGTCAAATGAATACAGAAAACACATTAATAAAGATGTAATAAACGCATACAAAGAGGCTGTAAATTATATTATTAAATCTTTAACTGATTTAGCCTCATCAAGGAATGCGACTTATGTATTATGTGAAGAAAATACATCACTAACTGATTTGTTTATGTATATATTACAAGAGAAAGGAGTACTTAAATAATGAGCTTTGTTTATCCTTTAGGTTTAATAGGCTTAATAGGTATTCCTATTCTTATTATTATCTATATTATTAAAAATAAATATACTGAACAAACTATAGCTTCTATATATATTTGGCAATTATCTGAGAAGTTTTTAAAGAGAAAAAAGCCTATATCTAAACTTCAAGGATTAATCGCCTTAATACTTCAATGTGCAACAGTCTTATTTCTATCTCTTTTAATAGCACAACCATCTCTTGTTATCAAAAACGGTGCTAATGATTATTGTTTTATTCTAGATGCTAGCGCATCCATGTCTAAACAAAGTGGTGAGACAACTAGATTTGATTTAGCTAAAGAAAAAATTAAAGATATGGTAAATGATTCTAAATCAGGTTCTTCATACACTTTAATTTATTCAGGAACAGATACAAGTACTGTATTTGATTCTTTGTCTAATAAAGAACGTGCTATAAGTTTATTAAATGATTTAACTTGTTCTAGCGTAAGTCAAACTGTAGATGATGCGATAAAACAAGCCCAAACATATTTTGATAAAAACAGATCTCTTAAAACTTATTTAGTTACAGATAAGAACTATGAAGTAAACAATATCGATTTAATCAATGTTTCAAATGGGTCAAACGACTATCAAATTTTAAGTTCTACATATACATTAACTGAAACTACATATAACGCGGACGGGACAATTGATAAAGCTGCTAATTTACATATCGAAGGTACATTTATCTCTTATGATAAAGATGTGACACTAAATTTAGAAGTATTAGTAGATGATGAATCTAAAGATCTTAAAGATATTAGTGTATCTAAAAATGAAGTTTCAAATTATTCTTTTGATATTCCTGTATCAACTTTTGAATATTATGAAGTTAGAATAAATGATAATGATGATTTAATCATTGATAATTCATATTTTGTATATAACTTAATTAGTGAACACAATTATAAAGCTTTAATTGTAAGTAAACGTCCTTTCTATTTTGAAGCTCTTTTAGATTCATATTCTAAATTAGATAGTATCGATAGTATTACTATTGAAGAATATGAAGCAGGATCTTACACAGGATACGGCTTATATATATTTGACACTTCGTCTATGCCTTCTACTCTACCTACAGACGGTACACTTTGGTTATTTAATCCTAAACAAAGTATTGAGTCTTCAGGATTCTCGTGGAACGATTCTATAACAAGTGACACAGGATTTACTTTAGAGCGTGAGACTGTATACGGAGATTATAAGGACTTCTTAAGTCACTATATCGATTCTAACAATTATAAATTAACTGTTAAAAATTATAATAAATATACAATTAATAGAAACTTTACAACATTATTTAGCGTTGATTCTTCACCTGTAATTTTTATTGGTAATACAACTAATAAAGCTAAAAATCGTGAGATAGTCTTTGGCTTTGATATAAGAGAATCAAATCTTGCGATGAACTATAACTCTTTAATTTTATTTAGAAAATTATTAGATTATTCATTCCCTACAGCTGTTTCTTCTAACGAAATTGTTTCCGGAACTGAATTTAGTTATAATGTAATTTCAGGAACTAAAAACATTCGTTTAACAAGCCCTAGTGGAGTTGAATCTTATATTGATATATCTAATTCCGTCGGTACTATCGCATTTAGCGAAGTAGGAACTTATACAATAAGTTATACAATGGAAAACGGTGAAATTAAAAAATTCAATGTTTATTCTGCATTTCCTAAAGAAGAGAATATATCGGAAGATAATCTAGTAGCTAGTTTAGGGGGCGTACAAGAATCAAATTATAAAAATGGTTCTTATGATTTATCTACAATACTATTTGTATTTGTAGTGCTATTATTTATAGCAGATTGGATGGTGTATTGTTATGAACAACATCAACTTTTCTAATCCATATTTATTATTAATTGGCTTATTACTTTTTTGTGCTATATTTATAACTTTCTTTGTCTTAATTAAAAAAGAAGGATTTAATTTTCACAATATTGTAGCTCTTGTGATTCATGCGGTAATAGCTGTACTAATTACTTTAACTGTTGCGGGGATGTATTTTGAGATTAATATAACCGAAACTGATGTTTATGTATTAGCCGACTGTTCTTATTCTAGTAATAGAAATTTATCAACTATTGATGACTCTATAAATCGTTTATATAAAAATCTACCTAATAATTCTAAAGTAGCTGTTGTTTGTTACGGGAAAGATTATAAAGTAGTTACAGACTTAGGTGAAAAATTTAATACTGTTAAAGATAGCGGAATTGATGATTCACAAACTAACGTTAAAAATGCCCTTGAATATGTAGCTAGTGTATTTAATGATAACGTTGTAAAACGTATTGTAGTAATTAGCGATGGTATTGAAACTAGTTCTAAATCAATTTCTGGTTTAATTAGCGATTACGAACAAAGAGGAATTCACATAGACGCAATGTTTCTTGATAATACACTAACTGAAGACGCAAACGAATTCCAAATTTCAAATGTAGAACTTAACGATTCTACATTTGTAGGAAAAAGTGAAGAAGCGATTGTATCTATTGAATCAAACAAAGATGTAAGTACAGTATCTATTGAACTTAAATTAAATGGTGTTAGACCTAGCGATAGAAACGACTATAAAGTTTTAACAAAACTTAATAAAGGAACTAACAAATTCTCTTTTGAATTAGATACTACAATCTTTGGTACACAAAGTTATGAAGTTACAGTATCTGAATATAAAGATAGTGAACATACAGAATCTACAGATACAAATCCGTATAATAATACTTACACATTCACTCAAACTGTAAGCCAAGATATTAAGATTTTATTCTTATCAAACGATGAAACGAGTGGCGAGAACGAATTAAAGTATTTTAAGTCTATCTATAATGATACAGACAGATATACTATTACGAGTTTTATAAACGATGACGAAAACATTCCTTTCTTACTTGAAGATTTATGCAAATATGACGAAATCGTATTAGACAGTTTTAATGTATCTAAAGAAACATTTAAAGATAATGCGGAATCCTTCGTAAACAATGTTAATACTTTAGTTTCTGAGTACGGAAAGTCACTTATTACATTTGGTAATACAAGTACTCAAAACAGTACAGGTAGTGATTCTTTAAGTACTTTAAGTAATATGTTACCGGTAAATTACGGCGCTAATAATGATGCGAAAACATATACAATATTACTAGATATATCTAAATCTATGGCTCAAGCATCGCATTTGATTATTGCAAAAACTGCAGCTTGTAATCTATTATCTACATTATCTACAAAAGACTATTTCACAGTTATTACTTTCTACGGAGATAATGCAATTATTGCGTCCGGTAGAGCTAGTGCTGAAAATATTGAAGCTGCTAAAAAGAAGATAAATGATGTAGAAGCTAAACAAGCAACTAATATTGAAGGCGCATTAGAATATGCATATTCATTATTAGAAAGCACAACTTATAAAACTAAGCGTGTTATGTTAATAAGTGATGGTAAATCATTCACAAATGGCACAGTGTCTAATGTAGAAAGCCTTAAACAAATGTTTAGTGATAAAGCAGCTAATAATATTACTACAAGCGCCATTCTAATTAATGAAGACGCAACTCAAGGTAATATTTCTACATACCCTACAATTTTAAATGCACTTGCATCTACAGGTGCTAGTGTTACAAAAATCGTAACTGAAGAAGAAGCTAACGGCACAGCTTTCGATTCTATTATTGATAAAGAAACAGAAGTATATAAGAAAGACAATAATTTTAAAGTTAAAACCGCAATGAAAAATCATGAAGTTTTAAATGGTATAACTGTCTCTAAAAATGTTACTGAATTTTATTCTTCAAGTGCTAAATCAAGCGCTAATACAGTTATGAACGTAATTGATAAAGGAACTGAATATCCTTTATATGCGACTTGGAATTACGGAGACGGCGTTGTATCTAGTTATACATCTTTAATTAAAGATTATTCTACACAAGGAACAAACGAAGCTAAATTTATCAATAATATTGGTATAACTTCAACTCCTAAAAAACAATTAAGTGCTCCTTTTGATTTGGAAATTAGTCTAGAAGGCGATTTAGTAAGTGTTGAAGTAACAACGACAACTGTAAGTTCCCTTCAAGATATTTATCTTTCAGTAATTGGTACTGACTTTAATGAAACATATAAATTATCCCGTGGTAGTTCTAATTATTTCACAAGTTTTGAAATTGAAAACACAGGAACTTATAGATTTACTTTAACTTGTGATAATTCAGAAGTAAGTAAAATGTATAATATTTCTTACTTTGATGAATATGATTCATTTATCGCCTCTGACTCATCATTCTTGTATAATGTTATTACAAGTGATGGTAAAGTAAGCGAAGACATGAATTTAGTTATTAATAATGATAACGTTAATATCGTTAAGTATAAGTACGAATTCGCGCCTCTATTCATGATTTTATCTGTTATCTTATTTGTAGTTGAAATTGCAATTAGAAAGATTAAATTACAAGATATTAAATCTTTATTTAAGAGAAAGAAGGTGAAATAACATGAAAAAAATATTTATATATTTATCGTTTATAATCATGTTATTTTCCCTTGCATCTTGTGGAGAAGTCATCGGAACTTCGGAATCAAATCCTAGTTCAAACTCTTCCCCTAGTGAATCTAGTTCTTCAACCGAAAAAAACGTTGTAACATTTAAAATTAATGTAATGTATAACGGTATTGGATACCCTGGAAACGGCAAGTTAAAAGTTGTTTTAAAGGGTAAAAATGGAACTTTTGAGGGAATACTTCAAAACGATGGTACGGTTTCAATAGACGCCCTAGACGGTGAATATTATGCATATTTATCAGGTTCAATTAGTTATGCATATGATCCTAATTCATGTATTATTAATTCTAGTAATCCTGAAGGAACTATTAACCTATATGCAAAAGGTAAAACTACAAGCGGTAAAGGTACTGATAAATTTAGTACAGCCTATAAGATTGATAATTTAACTAGTGTTAATACTTCGTCCTTATTCTTTTATACAGCTACTATTAAATCAGCTTCTAATATCGTTTATTACGAGTTTATTCCTAAGGTAGCCGGTGTTTATAAGATTGAATCTTGTGTTAATATGTTTGAAAACCAAGTCAATCCAATAGCTATTACTTATTATGCCGGAAGCTCTAATACAGCTTTTGGAGAAACTAAAGTTGATAAAGGCGGCGCCTCTTACGATAACGGATATACTAAAAATTTTGCGTTTACTACAAGCTTTACAGAGCGTCAACTTGGTAATGTTCAAAAGTTTGGCATTCGTGCCGAAGTTAAAGATAGTTCGATATATCCTGTAGAAGTTCCGTTTAAGATTACTTATTTAGGGGATGCTGAACAAACTTATGTTAATAGAACTATTATGTATGCGTCTGACATATATTATAAGCGTGATTCTGATGGTAATTATTTATATGATTCCGATGGTAACCATATTACTGAATACGAGAAGATTAGCGAAGGCGCAAGTGAAAAGTTCACTAATTTTAAGGATGACGGTGCGCATAACTGTTCTTTCTTTAATAAGTTAATATACGGAGAGAACTTTAACGGAAATAATGATTATTATTACAAGAGACGTTATTCATATGTTGACGGCTCATACGAATTAGATTCTACAGGAGACTATGTATTAAAGCCCCAAATCAGTGCCCCAAATGTGACCCATATAAACGTTTTAGCAAACTCGCCTGAAATGAAGAGCGGAACGCGAACAGTTCTTGATATGTCTAAATGTTTCTTAAATACTGATAACGGTATTTGGTATGTTAAATTAAATAACGGAGAAACTAAACCTATAGTCGCAAATATAGGTCAACCAAGTAAATATATAGAGGAGTCGGTTATTCACTTAGAAGACCAAGGCGGTAAATGTTATAGCAGTATTGCGACTAACAACTACACCGAAGACGGACAAAGAATAATTGAAAACTATAAAAGTTTTGTAGAAGCTGAATATTATGAACTTGCAAATTCTGAAGGTTATGTTTATGTAACTGATGAATTAAAAAACTTCTTACAAAAATTATCGAATGCAAACTCATATTTCTTTGATGGAATTGGTTGGTGTGAAGCTGACGGAACATATGCATATGAAGATAGCCAATGGTTATTTGTTTGTGGATATTACGATTAAATTAATTTTATTTAAGCAAGTTTATTGATTATATTAATTAAAATATATATAATCAAACCATGATTATTTATTAATCAAAATTAAAAGGAGATAAAATGAAAAAGTTATTAAAAGTATTGTCTGTTTCAGCAATTTTAGCAACTACTATAACTGCAGTTTCATGTGGTAACCATAATACGCCTAGTTCAAATGAACCTAGCGAAACTAATGAACCATCAAGCTCTGTTACGCCAAGCGAAAGCGGCGATTCATCTAGCTCTAGTTCAAGCAGTTCAAGTTCTTTAGCAGCTGACGAGGCAACTTATACTATTAAAGCACAATCTATTAGTGGTAAACCTATTGCCAATGCAATTGTAAGTACTACTATAAACGGGATCGAAGAGACGTTCTCTTCTAACGAAGCTGGTATCATCACATTTAATGCTAAAACTAATGTAAATTATGTATTAGAAGTTATTGATCCTGATGGATACGAAGCTACTGAAGAATCTAAGGGCTTACTAGCCGCACCAAACGAAACTGTAACCCTAGAATTCACACCTTATTTAATTGAAGATTACGAAGAATTACCTTCAAAATTCAGTGAATATGACCAAATGTATAATTATACATTCACTGGTTATGAATCTTCAGAAGGCGGTAAGACATTTAAAGGTAATATAACGAAATCTATTAAGGGCGAATTAGAAGACCACGATCTTGTCATACTTAACTTCTGGTACACTACTTGTTCTTGGTGTGTTCGTGAATTCCCATCATTAATGGAAAGTTATAAGAAATATAGTGATAAAATTTCACTTATTGAAATCAACCCTGGTTCGTCTAGTAATGATACAGTCGCAACTGTACAATCATTCTTAGCTGAAAACAAATATGATTTCTTCACAACAATTGATGATTATACATTAATTAGTACATTTGCATTAACAGGATATCCTACTACTGTATTTATTGATAGATATGGCACAATTACGTCTATTGAAGGTGGTGCTATTACATCTGTAGATAAGTGGGAAGCATTATTCTCGAGTTACATTGGTACTGATTATGAACAAAAGTACGAAAGTAGTACTTCAACAGTATTACCTACAACTACATTCCCAGGTAGCGAAACCCTAGCTAATATCGCACTTGCAGGAGAAGACATTAAGAAGGTTTCAACATTCACAACTGAAACAAGAGACAATTATAAGACATATAACTGGCCTTGGGTAGTAAACGGAGATACAATTAGCCCTTCTAACAAAGGCGTTAACTCATCTTATTCAATTGTTTACTTAGATGTAACTGTTCCTGCTAACAAGGCTCTTACACTTGACTATAAGGCAAGCACTGAAGACGGTGATTTATTCGGTGTTTATGTAGATGGTAAGTTAATGTTCCAAGATGCCGGTAACAATACTGACTTCACTACAAAATGTGTTTATGTTGCAGGTGATGTAGCTGAATCTATTACTCTTGAATTCGTATATTACAAAGATTCTAAATTAAGCTTATACGATGATACAGTTTATATTAAGAATATTAAGTTTGTAGACACTGATACTATCGGATCATTTAGACAAATCCGTCAAGCATCTTATGGTGAATTAGATCCTATCGATAAGACTTGGGGTCATTACGTAGAGGCAGTTTATAACGCAGAAGATGGATATTATCACAAAGGTAGTGCTAATGGTCCATTATTATTAGCTGCTTTAAGTGATACTAATACTCACTTTGCAAATAGTAGTGTTGCGGAAATGTTAGCTTCGTCATTCACTGATGACTTAAAGAAAGCAACAGATACACTAACTGGTAAGACTTATTATTCAATTCTTTCATCATATGCATCCTACTGCAATAACTCAAGTGTTACTATGATGGATTTACCTACTGAAGGTTTAACTTCTATTACTAGCGAATTATATCGTGCTTTAGTATGGTTAGGTACAGAATTTGGTGATGAGGCTGTTAAAGATAATAAAGACCAATGGCTTGAATTATGTGTATATATCGATGAATATAATGTTGCGGATGCGGATAAATTAGGCGACCCTATTAAAGGTTTAGCTACATTTAGTGCTATCGAAGCTAAGACAAATGTATTATCTACTGATACTAATGAAAACTACATTAAATTTGATTTCCCATTAGTTCCTCGTGGTTATTTCTTTAAGGTAACTCCTACACAAAGCGGTGTTTACCGTGTTTATGGTATTGACGAAGGCGGTATCACTGAATGTTTCTTCTATGATGAAGAAGGTAACCCTGTAAGTGGACTTACTGAAAGAAGTGCTTATAAGAACATTAGTGGTGATAACGATGATGAAAACTTCTCATATCATTTCTATTATGAAGCAGGTAAGACATATTATGTAGCTCCTTGTTGGTGGGATATTAATAACACAACTGATACACTTCACTTTAGAATTGATTATGTAGGATCATCATACAAGTATTTAGCTCAAGCTAGCGAAGGTACATTCACATATGATTCTGATTCTAGCGGTAATATTAGCCAATATGTATCTGTTTCTAATGTTGATGTTAAACTAGGGGAAGATAAATATTATCATCCTGTTGTTAATAACGTTATTCAAGAAAATCAATATATTTATGCAGATTTTGAATACGTAACAGCTATCATTAATAGTATGAATCTTACAGAAGCTACTAATGAGGGCGCATTCGACTTCACTTTAGAGACTTTACAAAAATTATTCATCCATTACCAAACTGATAGCGAAGGTAACTTTGTTTATGATGCAAATGGCGAGCCTCTAGGCACTGCTTATACTGAAGATGAATTAAGTCAAATTTTCTGTATGGAAGATAAGACTGAGAGAGTTAAAGCTATTATTGCGGCTAACAAGGTAACTGATAAAAATAGTATCTATTATGGTACAATTAAGGTTGATGAAGAATTATATTCATTACTTACTCAATTAGTTGCTAAATACACATTTATTAACACAAGAACTGAATCAGGCGCTACAATTTATACACCTGTTGATGGCGCATGGTTAAAAGTTTGTTATTATGAAGTTGATTTAGCTAATAGTTCTAATTAAAAATTAGGGTACAAGGTGACTTGTACCTTTAACTTTAATTAAGGGGGAAAACTATGAAAAATAAAGATAAAATAACTAAAATAGTTGTATGGTCTGTAATTTCCGTTCTAACAATATTAACTGGTATTTTGTTTTTTGTTCAAATTCAAAGGATATATAGAACACCTGTCGAAGGGGACAAATTCTCACGTGAGAGGGTAGGCATTTATCTAAAACAAATTATTGTACCAATTATCTTATGGCTTGTTTGTATAGTAGGATCAATCATTCTTTCTTTATTTAAACATTTAGACGATACAAGTAAATCTAAAAATTCAACAACAACTAAAAACAAAGCACTTTTAGCTATTATTCCTTTTGATAAGATTGATGAAGATGATCCTGATTATTTAGCTTATAAGAGAACAGTTAGTAATAAAAAGATTGCTTATGGAATATTCTTTCCATTATGTGCTATTCTAGCCATATTTCCTTGTATGTATTTGTTTGATACAACGCATTACGCAAAAGGCGTTGAAGCTACAAGTGAAGTTGTTAAAGCTGTTAAACATATATGGCCTTTCGTTTTAGTAGGATTTATATTCTTTATTATCTTAACGATTTACATTTCATATAACGCAAATAACGCTAGTATATACTTAAAGAAATTACTTAAGACTTATAAAAAAGGTGAGTTAAACTTTAAGAGAGAAACATTAAAGAAAACACGACTTATGTGGGCAATGCGTGCTGTAATAATTCTTATTGCAATTGTATTTATTATAGACGGAATTGCGAATGGTGGGCCTAGCCGTGTTTATATGAAAGCTGCTAAAATTTGTACTGAATGTATAGGACTTGGTTAATATTATGGAAGAAAAAAATTTATTTATAAGATTTATTAATAAAATTAAAATGTTTTTTGTTAATATTAACTCATTTCTAATCATTAATATTCCAACAAAAAGACGTTTAATACAAATATATGCCTTGTTATTATACAATGCAAATGTCAGAGGCTTTGTAACAGGTGATATATTCACAGGTAAAACTAAAACCTTCTGTGTTCCTGGTATGAATTGTTATTCATGCCCTGGCGCAATCGGTGCTTGTCCTCTTGGTTCAATTCAAAATGCATTAGCAGAAAGTAAAACTAAAGCCCCTACTTATGTTTTAGGTATAATTTTACTATATTGTATTTTATTCGGGCGTACAATTTGTGGTTGGTTATGTCCTGGTGGATTATTACAAGAATTGCTTTATAAAATAAAGACACCAAAACTTAAAAAGAATAAGTTTACACGTGCTTTAAGCTATTTTAAATATGTATTGCTTGTAGTTCTTGTTGTAATCATTCCTTTGATGTTTGGGCTTGTACAAAATTTACCTTTACCTTCATTTTGTAAATATATCTGCCCATTAGGTACATTTGAGGGTGCAGTACTTTTACTATCTAACCCCAATAATGCAAACTTCTTTGCCCAATTAGGACCATTATTTACTTGGAAATTCTCATTATTAATTATATTTGTAGTCGCATCAATCTTTATTTATAGATTCTTCTGTCGTTTCTTTTGTCCTTTAGGCGCAATCTATGGTTTATTTAACAAGATTGCAATTATCGGTGTTAAAGTAGATAAGTCTAAATGTAATCACTGTGGATCTTGTATTTCTAACTGTAAGATGGATGTTCTTGAAGTCGGGGATCACGAATGTATTCAATGCGGGGAATGTAAGAAAGTTTGTGCACAACACGCAATTGAGTGGAAGAATTTCTTAAAAGAAGTAAAAGCTGATATTGAACGCGAGAAACTTGAAAAAGAAGCAGAAAGTAAAATGAATATAGGAGGTAGTGAAGATGAAGAATAAAAAAATTCTATCTTTAATAACTTCTATATGCTTATTAGTATTTCTAGTTATCGTATGTTTATATGCAAGTGTATGGTCTGTTGATAAGAAACATAAAGTAAATAGTCGTATATCTACACTTAAACTTAATGTTTATCACGAGTCTATGGGACACTACATGGAAGAAAACATTTATGGTAATAACAGTGAAATGCTTATTCTTTATTTCTTTAATGAATTTAATGAAGAAGAATTAAATGAAGTTTTAAGCGTTTCAGACAATATTAAAACTTATGTTATATCAACTTACGATAATTATGAAACTAATCTTAAGAATGCAAAAGAAAAATGTAATAAAGATAATGTTTTATTTGCATATGACGACTCTAAGGCAAGCGCACTAACTTCTTTTATTGACGAAGCAGTTTACCCATATTATTTATGGAGTGATAAAAATTCCACATTAAAGTATGAATCAAATGAATCTATTAAAAGTCAAAGTGACCAAATAGCTATTACATTAAGTGGTGGTACAATAGGAAACAATGTTGGTGATTATTGCTACACGCGTGACATTACAACACTTAAAATTAGCGATAATACACTTGTAGATGATACTGTATTTAACGTATCAAACAACAAAGGAAAAATCACTGTAATTAACTTTTGGGCCCATTGGTGTACTCCTTGTAAACAAGAATTACCACACTTCAATCAAATTCAAGAAGAATATAAAGATGATGTAACAATTATTGCAATTCATCAAGGTTCTGCTTATTTAACTGATGACAATAAAAAGGATGCGTATGATTATATCGAGAGCAATTCGGATTATTCAATTTTATGGGGATATGATGACGCAAGTGATACTTATTATAGCATGTTAGGCGGCACTTCAACTTACCCTATAAGCATCATTGTTGATCAAAATGGTTATGTTTCATTTACTCGTATTGGTTCTCTAAGTTATGATGAACTAAAGAACGAAATTACTAAATTATTACAATAATTAAGCTCGGTTTTTGACCGAGTTTTATATTAAGTTAATTTTTCTAAATAAAGACATATAAAAAATCAAAATTATATTTAAAGCAACAACTATATATAACTGTTTTTCAAATAAAATAACCTAAAAAGCCAAAAACATAAAATAAAAAATATAAAAGCATTTTCATAAATAAACTAAGTGCTTTTGCGTTGTTAAAAGGCTAAAAAAAGTGTATAATTTATAATGGTTTTTAATGAACCATTATATTAAAAGGAGAATAGGATGAAAATTAAAAATTTATTAAAGACAGCCCTTATAGCGGCATCTTTTACAATTTTAGTTTCTTGTAACGGAAATACACCTAGTGCTAGTCAGAGTGAACAACCAAGTTCTAGTCAAAGCTCTAGTTCAAGTTCTACAACAAGTGAATTCTACAAAGTTAAAGTAGAATATCCTGATGGAAGCGTTGCAAAAAATCTAAAAATTCAATGGTGTAATGACGCAGGAACTTGTTATGGTTCTATGGCTACTACAGGAGAAGATGGTGTAGCAACAACAACAGACTCTCAAATATTAGCAGACACAGGTAATCTTCAAGTTCACATTTATAAAAATACAATTCCAAGTGGATATACATTTAATCCATTTGAATTAGTTCAAAACAAAAATAGTCGTGAAGGCATAATTCATTTATATGCATTAAACGATTCAAATGTAATAACAGGTACAGCTGACACACCTTACGAGGCAAGTCTTGGTTATTACCTAGTTAACCCTAAGAAAAATTCTTCGGAAAATATTTTCTTTGAAATTGAGTTAAGTGAAGCAGGAACTTATGTATTTGAGTCTTATGCAGATACTGATCCTCTTATTTCGTTTAGAGGAAATACTGAAGCTTCTTTAGAAAAAGCAACAAGCGACAACGATGGCAACGCAAAGAATTTCAAATTAGAATTAGAAATCAGTGCTGAAAACGCAAGTAAGAATTTAAAATATTTATTTGCAATCCAACAAAAAGCTTCATATGCAGAATCATTTGCATTCTCAATTACTAAAAAAGCTAACTAATCAGTGAGGATTAAAATGAAAAACAAATTCTATTATATAATTTCTATTTTAACAGTATTTGTTTTTTTGATTGTAATGTCTTCATGTTCAAACAATTCTAACACTTACGAAAATTATGCGACTGTAATATATCACCTAGAAGGTGGATCTTATGCTGGGTCAAAACAAGATGTTAAGATTTATTATGATGTTAAAGAAGGAGAAACTTTATCTATAGGGTCAACTCTAGATAAGTTTACAACACATAATTTCGAAGCCGATGGTACAAATTTAAAACTAAGCGGCTGGTACTCTACTAAAAACGAAAATGGTACTTACGAAAACAAAGTCGATGGCACTTATAAGTTAAGCTATAAACAAGAGTTAAATTTATATGCGAAGTGGACAACAGCAGCTACTTACAAATTTGTAATCATGGCTAAAATAAACAATGAAGATGTAGAAGTTACTAGTTTTGACGCAAATGAAGCTGAAGAACTTGTAATTGATAATCAAAGAAGAAATACAATTAAAGAAGCTATCCTTGACAAAGGCTATACGTATATGAATTCATTTACGTATAATAATGAAACTGTATTAGATACAAATGCAGGTAATATTGTTATGCCAGGTAGTACAGGCGACGAAGACGAAGTTAAATGCGTAGTTTATGCAAATATTATTAAAGGAAAATATCAACTTGTATCTACAGATACTGAATTGATTAATGCAATTAACGAAGGATTTAGTGATTACGATGGTATTTATCTATTAAATGATATTGAAGCTGAAAAAGATTTAAAACTTCTAAGCTTTAACGGAACAGACGATAAACAAGTAGAAATTATCGGTAATGGTCATACTATCAAATATACAATGAAAACACGTAATATTGCGAATTCAAATTATAACGATATTACAAATTGTAAATTTGCGTCTGTATTTGGTGAATTAAATAACGTTAAGATTTCTGATTTAAAGATTGATTTAACATTAACTAATAAGGTCTCAAATGAGGTAATTGTTGCCGGATTTGCAATCACATTAAACAATTCTGTAATTAATAATTTACATATCGATTTTAAGTATACAGTTAGCGATAAAAATATAACTTCTGACGATTTTAACACAAGTACTTATAACGGTATTTATGACAATCCTCAAAGTAAAAACAATACAATCACAAATTTTGTAATTAATATAAGTGAAAATAAATAAAGGAGAAAACATGAAAAGAAAAAATAAACTTTCTAAAGTTTTAAGTCTTAGTGCTATTGGTTTATTATCTATTGCCCTTGCATCATGTGGTGGAAATAGTGAACCTAGCAATAGCAATGAAAGCTCGCCATCTTCTCAAAGTGGTAGCTCTCAAAGTAATCAAAAAAATGAAACTAGACCATTCACAATGGCTAGCCAAGAAGTTGACCAAGTATTTAGTCCATTCTTCTCATCTAGTACATCTGACTCTTCTGTCGTTTCAATGACACAAATCAGTATGTTAGGTAATGACAAAAATGGTAATCCTAAGACTCGTAAACAAGGCGCAAGTGTTGTTACATATGATTATGAAATTAAGAAGGATTCAACAACTTCTACATATTATTTCGTATTAGATAATTCCATTAAATTCTCTAATGGTAGTGCTTTAACAATTAAAGACGTATTGTTCAATATGTACGTATACCTAGATCCTGTTTATAATGGTTCTTCGACAATGTATTCTACTGATATCGTTGGTTTAAAACAATATCGTACACAAACTGATAGTGAATCTGAACAAGATTCTTACATGGATACATTTAATAGCCAAGCTAGCCAAAGAATTGAAAATTTACTAGATGCATTCGATGAAATCGTTGATGACCTAGGTGCAAGTGAATCTTTAACTGAAGCTAGTTTAAGAGAAAAATTGCAGGCATATGAAACTGAAAATGGTTATACAACATTAGTAAGTGATTATGATAAGATTAGAGAATATTTCAAAGAAGAAGTTGAAGATGATTTTAAGAGTGCTAAGAGTGCAAGCGTTGATGATTATAAAGATCAATTCCTAGATAGTAAAGGTAATATTCAATTATTCACTCATACTGATGGCTCTATTTCAACTACACCATTTGAAACAACTCAAGAAATTTTCTTATATAACGAAGGATTTATCACTTGGAGTAAAAAGAACTGCGAATTCTCATGTACATCTTATAGTTCTTTGTCTGAAATTAGAAATTTAAGTGAACAAGAATGTAAAAACTTAGTTTATAACTCTTACATGCCTGAAAAGTTAGACCAAGTCGCAACTCAATGGCAAACAGCTAGTAAGATTAAAACTTATATTGCAAATGAATTATCAAAAGAATATATCGAAAAGAATGGTAAGAAATACCAAAACATTTCTGGTATTAAATTCGCAAATAGAAGTAGCGCTGTAACTGTTAATGGTGTTACTTATGATGCGCCTACATATAATGAGGATGGTTCTGTTAAGAGCGGTAACGAAGTTTTATCTGTTACAATTAACGGCGAGGACCCTAAGGCTATTTGGAACTTCTCATTTGCAGTAGCTCCTATGTATTATTATTCAAATGAAGAACAAATCAAATTATTTGATTATGAATCTCATTTTGGTGTTTCTTATAATGACCAAAACTTCAGAGATAATGTATTAAAAGATTCTACAAAGATTAAAGTTCCAATGGGTGCAGGTGCTTATAAAGCTTCTTCAAGTAATGGTAAAGAAGTTGAACCAGGTACTTTCTACGATGGTACTACTATCTATTTTGAGAGAAATGAATATTTCAAAGACGGCGAATACAACAGTCCTGCAAACATTAAATATGTTTATTTCCGTGTTGTTCCTACTGAATCTGTATTAAGTTCATTATATTCAGGTTCTGTTGATTATTGCGAGCCATCTGCTAAACCAGATACTGTTTCTGAACTTCAAAAGAAACAAACTGAAGGTATTGAAACTATTTCTAACCAAACTCAAGGTTATGGTTATGTAGGTATTAATGCGTCTAAGGTTAAATCATTATATGTTCGTCAAGCTATAATGCATGCAATTAAAGTTGATGATATCGTTTCTTATTATGGAACTACAGCTAGTAGAATTAACAGAGCTATGTCTAAATCTTCATGGGCTTATCCTAAGAACTGTACACCATATTATCCATCAGTATTCGATGAAATTCCTTCTGACTTAAGTGTTGTTTCACCTAACTATAAGGCATTCGTTGAATCTAAGGGTTACAAGGCTGGTCAAATTATGACTGAAGCTGATCAAAAGGCATTCATTAAGTATTTAATTACTGATTTAGGTAAGATTAAAGCTGATGGTGATGGTAATTATGATTTATCATATACATTCACAATTGCTGGTGCTTCTGAAGACCACCCTGCATATAACGCATTCGTTAAAGCTAAGAACTTATTAAATTCATGTGGTTTACAAATCACTGTTAAGAAAGATAGCCAAGCATTAACTAAGTTAACTAGTGGTGCTCTAGAGGTTTGGGCAGCTGCTTGGTCAAGTTCATTAGATCCTGATATGTATCAAGTTTACCATAAGAATAGTAGTGCAACTGCAATTCTTAACTGGGGATATAATGCAATCTATAATGGTCCTTCAAGTTATGCTACTGAAGTTAAATTAATCAACGAGTTATCTACAAAGATTATGGAAGCTAGAAAGACTAACGTTCAATCTACACGTGCTTCTATTTATAAAGAATGTTTAGACATTGTAATGCAACTTGCAATTGAACTTCCTACTTATCAAAGAGAAGATTTAAGTGCATTCAATGGTAATGTATTAGATAAGAATTCTTTAGTTACAGGTGAAGAATTAACTTCTTACACAGGAGTTACTTCAAAACTTTGGAGAGCTAACGAAGTTGCATAATGCTATCATGTGGCTATTTTTATAGCCACTTTTAGCAAAAATTAAGGAGAAATTAATTTATGTTAAAATACATAGTAAAACGTATCCTTATATCAATTCTTGTATTATTTGGTGTTTCTATTATTATTTATTTTATTGTTCGTTTAATGCCTGCTGACTTTATTGAAAATAAATATCAAAGTCAACTTGCGAACGGCCAAATGTCTATGGATGATATAAGAGCGTTGAAAGAGCCGTTAGGTCTTAATGATAATTCATTCCTTGGAATTATTAAGGGTTACTTTAAATGGCTATCTAGTGCTTTACAAGGCGATCTTGGTATGTCTTGGAAATATGAACTTCCTGTATCTCGTGTTATTTCTGAAAACATGTGGATATCTTTCTCTATTGCAATTATTGCGACTATATTACAATTCTTAATTGCAATTCCTCTTGGTATTACTAGTGCTACTCATCAATATACTGCTCGTGACTATATTGTTACAGTATTTACAATGATTGGTATTTCTCTTCCTACTTATTTCTTCGGTGCTATCTTAATTAAAGTATTTGCAGTAGATTTAGGTTGGTTCCCTACTGAAGGTTTAAATTCAAGCCAAATTTTTGATACAACAACTTTTGCCGGATGGTGGGCTAAGTTAGGCGATACAATTCATCACTTAATTCTTCCTATTTTCTGTTCAGTTGTATTATCTATCGGTGGACTTATGAGATATACGCGTACTAATATGCTTGAAGTCTTAAATGCAGACTACATTCGTACTGCTCGTGCTAAAGGATTAAGCGAAAAGAAAGTTATTTATAAACATGCTTTCCGTAATACTATGATTCCTATTGTTACTCTTCTTGCAGGTATTTTACCTTCATTATTTGGTGGTATGATGATCACAGAAGAAGTATTTGGTATTCCTGGTATCGGTCGTATGGCTTATAAAGCTTTAACTGAAGGAGATATTCCATTTATCATGGGCTACAATATGTTCCTTGCAATTTTAACTGTTATTGGTACATTATTATCTGATATTATGTACTCAATTGTTGACCCTCGTGTTAAATTAGGAAAGTAGGTGTTTGTATGGAAAATGATATTATTGAAGAAAAAACAAACGAAAACAAACCTAATTTAGAAGACAAAAAAGAAGAAAAAGAAACTTTTAAACAAATGAGTCCTACTCGTTTAATGTTTAAGAGATTCTTCCGTTCTAAACTTTCTGTTGTTGGTTTAGTATTAATTATTGCCTTATTCTTATTTAGCTTTGTAGGACCTTTATTTTCACCATATGGTCAAGCCGAACAAGATAATACAAGTCAATATTTAATTACTGACGAAAATCAAGAAATTACTGATGAAAATGGTAATACTTATACAGTTATTATTCGTGTTACTACAAAAAAAGATAATAACAATTTAGCTGATCCTTCTAGTGCTCACTGGCTTGGAACTGATGAAAAGAGTTATGACGTTATGACTCGTTTGATGTATGGTGGTAGAATCTCACTTACTATCGGATTTGTCGTAGTTATCCTTGAAACACTTATTGGTGTTTTACTTGGTGGTTTAGCTGGTTATTTTGGTGGCTGGGTTGATGGATTGATTATGCGTATTGTTGATATATTCAACTGTATTCCTACCCTTCCTATTTTATTAATTGCGTCTATGGTAATTGATGCGTGGAAGTTAACTGATAATATTAAGATATACTTTATCATGATTATAATAACCATCTTTAGCTGGTCGGGTACGGCCCGTATCGTTCGTGGTCAAATCTTGTATTTACGTGAACAAGAATATATTACAGCTACTGAAGTTATGGGTCTTCCTACTTGGAGAAGAATATTCAAACACTTAATTCCAAATGTTATGCCACAACTTATAGTTTCAATGACTTTAGGTTTAGGTAGCGTTATTTTATATGAATCAACTCTTTCATATCTAGGACTTGGTGTTTCAGGCGATACTGCAAGCTGGGGTACAATGATTTCGTGTTGTAAAGATCAAATGAACTTAAAATATCATATGAATTTATGGTTACCAGCCGGATTTATGATTGTACTTGCAGTACTTGCATTTAACTTTGTTGGTGATGGTCTTCGTGATGCGATGGACCCTAAGAGTAGAAAGTAAGAGGTGTTTTTGTGGCTAAGAAAAATACAAATTACCTTTCTAACAAAGAAAGTAAACAAATTAACAAATATAATATTTCGCAAATGAAATATTATGAAAAAGAAAAAAAGCGTAAAAAGGATCCTAGTGAATATACAACTGTCATGAAAGATCCTAACAATATTATTGAAATTGATGATCTAGTAACTTCATTCTTTACTGATAATGGTACAGTTCAATCTGTAAACCATGTTTCATTTAATTTACCTAAGGATAAAATTATCGGTGTAGTTGGTGAATCTGGTTGTGGTAAATCTGTTACAAGTTTATCAATTATGCAACTAGTGCAAGCTCCTCAAGGACAAATCACAGGGGGTTCTATTAGATTTAATAGCGACCTTTTAGGGCTTGATGAAAACGGTAATAAGCTAGCTTACGATATTGCAAAAATGCCAATGCAAGAAATGTATAATATCCGTGGTAAAGATATTACTATGATTTTCCAAGAGCCTATGACTAGTTTAAATCCTGTATTTACAATCGGAAACCAATTAGATGAAGTATCACTTCTTCATAATAAAGGCATTTCAAAAGAAGATGCAAAAGCTCATACAATTGAATTGTTAAACGAAGTAGGTATTTCAATGCCTGAACGTGTTTACAAGTCTTATCCTCATGAATTGTCTGGTGGTATGAGACAACGTGTTATGATTGCGATGGCTCTTGCGGGTGACCCTAAATTAATTATTGCGGACGAACCTACAACAGCTCTTGATGTAACTATTCAAGCTCAAATTCTTGATTTATTAAAGAAAATTCAAAGAGAAAAACATTGTTCAATCATGCTTATTACTCACGATTTAGGTGTAATTGCGGAAATGGCTGATGAGGTTGTAGTAATGTATTGTGGTCGTGTTATTGAACATGGCACTGTTAGAGAAATATTCAATAACCCATTACACCCATATACAATCGGTCTTCAAAAGAGTAAACCTCTTATCACATCTAATTCAAATGAACCACTTTATTCAATTCCAGGTTCAGTACCTAGCCCTATTAATTTACCTGATCAATGTTTCTTTAAAGGTAGATGTAATAGATGTATAAAAGCTTGTGAAGGTAAATACCCTAAATATACAAATGTAACTGATTCGCATTATGTATCTTGTTACTTATACGATAAGGAGGCAAATGATGGAAAATAAAGATAATGAATATATTCTACGTGTTGAAAATCTAAAGAAATATTTTCCACTAAACCGTAATTTTTTCGGTAAGCCTCAAAGTTATTTACATGCAGTAGATAACGTTTCATTTAATCTTAAAAAAGGTGAGACTATCGGTATTGTAGGTGAATCTGGTTGTGGTAAAACAACTTTAGGTCGTACTATTTTAAAACTTTATGATAGCGATGGCGGAAAGATTTATTTTGAGGGGGACGATTTAACTTTAATTCCTCGAAAGAAAATGAATAAGTATCGTACTGATATTCAATTAGTATTCCAAGATCCTTACTCATCTTTACCTCCGCGTATGACTGTTGGCTCAATCATTAGTGAAGCTGTTAAAGTTCATAAGATTGTACCTGATGATGAGGTTGAAGAATACGTACTTAACGTAATGGAACAATGTGGATTACAAAGATCTTATTATGATAGATATCCACATGAATTCTCAGGCGGTCAAAGACAACGTATTTGTATTGCCCGTGCTCTTGCGGTTAACCCTAAACTTGTAATTCTTGATGAACCTGTTTCCGCTCTAGACGTATCTATTCAAGCTCAAGTTATAAATCTTCTTAAAAAATTACAAAATGAACGTGATTTAACTTATGTATTTATTTCACACGATTTATCAGTAGTTAAATATATAACTGATCAAATTCTAGTTTTATATTTAGGTAATATGATGGAGTACGGTGATACTGATGAAATATTTGCTCATCCACTTCACCCATATACTCAAGCCTTATTCTCAGCTGTTCCTCAACCAAATCCTGATGTTAAAATGAATCGTATCATTTTAACGGGTGATATTCCTTCCCCAGCTAATCCTCCTCGTGGCTGTAAGTTCCACACTCGCTGCAAAGATTGCAAGAGTTGTTGTAAACTTGTAGAACCTGAATACAAAGAGGTTAGTCCTAACCATTTTGTAGCTTGTCACTTATATAACGAAGAGATTCTAAAAGACTTAGATAAGTATGACAAGATTCTTAAGGAAGAAGAGGAAAAAAAGGCTCTAGAAGAGCGTGAAGCAAAAGAGAAAAAAGCACAAAGATTTGCGCTCTTAAAAGGTAAAAAGGATAAAGAATAATGAAAATTTTAGACAAAATTTTTAAAAGAAAACCAAAAATTAAGCCTAAAAAGAAACCTGTAAAAAAGAAAAAAAGAGTTTTAACTAAAGAAGAAGACGATGATGAACTTATCGATATGATTTGTGACATTGACGTACAAAACGATATATACAATGAATAAAAAAGAAAAAGATAAATTTATTGATGATGGCCATACCATTTATAACATGGATATAGATGGTATGCCTAAAAGATCTAGTAATAAAGGGACTGGGATAGAACTTACTAGAAAAGAAAGAAGAGCTCTAATTATAGCTGCTTTTCTTCACTTTATCCCTATTTTAATTGGCATTGTTTTATGTTTTATTTTAACAATGCTAATCATCTATTTTTGGCTTAGATGATGAAAGGAGACAAAATGAAGCTTTTAAAAAAGTTTGCATATTTATCGCTTAGTGCAGTAACCGTTGCTTGTATAGCTTCTTGTTCGAATAACACTCATGTAGATAAAAATGATACAAATACTACAGATAGTGATTCATCAAACGAACTAAGAGTTATTAAAACTGACGGTCAATTAGATAATGCAAGTAAGCAAAATATGATTAAAGCTGAATATCTAATTAAAAATAATGGATATAAAGATAGTGATGAAATAAATGTAATCATCACTCTTGAAGGCGAGTCAATGATTGATTTATATAATCAAATTGGAACTAACTATAATAGTGTTTCTGATTTTTATAATTCAAGTTTAGGCTCTTCAAAAAATAGCACAATCATTTATAAACAAAATAAGTTAATTGATTCTCTGTATAATAAAGGTTTAATCAAAAGTGTAAATCAAACATATACAACTATTCTAAATGGTTTCTCTGTTAAGACTACTTATGGTGCTCTAGAAGAATTAGAATCACTAACAAATGTTAAACAAACAATCATTTGTGATACTTATAATTTACCTACTTCAACTAGTGAATCGTCAAACTCAACAAGTGCAGTTAAAAACGTTGTTGATGTTTATGATACAGGTATCTTTAATTCAAGTTCAGTATCTTACGACGGAAATGGTACTAGCGTAGCCGTTCTAGATTCGGGATTTGATATTTCTCATACTGTATTTGAAACACAACCTACAAAAGAAATGTTTACCCTTGAAGATATCAGGGAAAAATTAACTCATTTAAATGCCTATAAAACAACAGAAAATTTAAAGGCAGAAGATTTATATTATTCTAAAAAAATTCCTTACATGTATGATTATGCCGATAAAGATTACGATGTAAATCCTACAGATTCAAGTCATGGTACTCACGTTGCTGGTATTATCGGTGGTAAAGATGATACTATTACAGGTGTTGCAATCAACACACAACTAGTACTTATGAAGGTATTTGGCGATAAATCAAGTGGTGCAGAAACTGATGATTTACTTGCGGCTATAAACGACGCAGTAGTTCTTGGCGTTGACTGTATTAATATGTCACTTGGTACATCATGTGGTTTCAATAGAGAAGCTGACAATGATGCGATTAACGAAGCTTATGATGCTGTAGCTAATGCAGGTATTTCGCTTATTGCGGCCGCATCTAACGACTATTCTTCAGGCATGGGTGGTCCTGATGGTAATACTAATAAGGTTACTAACCCTGATTCAGGAACATTAGGTTCACCTGCTTCTTACACTTCAAGTTTATCAGTAGCTTCTATTTCAGGTACTATGTCGAGCTACCTAGTAGGAAACAAAGGAACTAGTGACGAAGCTAATTTCTATTTCTTACAAAGTAGAACTATCACAAGTAAAGCTAATGATTTTGTAAGCGAACTTGAGAACAGTGACGAAGAACTTAAAACAAATGGTACTAAAACATATGAATATGTAACAATACCAGGAACTGGTTCAACAGCTTCATATGCAAGCGTTAATGTTAAAGGTAAGATTGCTCTTGTTAAACGTGGAGATAATTCGTTTGACGACAAAGTTAAGATTGCACAACGTAAAGGTGCAGTAGCTATTGTTGTTTATAACAATGTTGAGGGTGATATCTCAATGACTGTGTCTCTATCTGAACATATTCCTGCTATCTCAATTTCAAAAGAAGACGGATTGAAACTTGCAAGTAAGACTAGTGGAACTATTACTATCTCTACAAGCTATCAAGCAGGTCCTTTTATGTCTGATTTTTCAAGCTGGGGTCCTACACCAAGCTTAGAATTAAAACCTGAAATTACAGCCCATGGCGGTGAAATCTTATCTTCAATTCCTGGTGGCGGATATGATAAGATGAGTGGTACTTCAATGGCTACTCCTAACATGTGTGGTGTTGTAGTTTTAATTAAACAATATTTAAAAGAAAAATATCCAAGTGCAACTGCTCAAGAAATTCAAAAATTAGCTTATGCATTATTAATGTCTACAGCTACTATTGCTAATAACGAAGAAGGTAATCCTTATACACCTCGTAAACAAGGTGCAGGTCTTGCAAATATTAAGAATGCGACTACAAGCAATGCATATATTTCTGTAGACAATAAAGATAAGCCAAAACTAGAACTTGGCGATGATGCTAAACGCAGTGGCGTTTACGAGATGAAGTTTAATATCAACAATATCTCTGATCATGCAATTACTTATGCACTTGATCTAGATGTTATGACAGAAAGTGTATCATCTTCAGATTCTAATTTCGTAGCTGAAAAGTCTTACATGTTAGATAATGCGTTTGATGCTTATGTTGACGGTGTTAAGCTTACAAATAAAGAAGTAACTGTTCCTGCAAATAGCACATTAACTGTAACATATAAATATTCTTTAACTGATGAAGCTAAAGAATATATGAACAATTCTTTTCCATATGGTATATATGTTGAAGGTTATGCTAAATGTGTGGCTAAGAGCGAAGAAGAAGTTAGTTTAAACGTTCCTTTCCTTGCCTTCTACGGCGATTGGACTGAAGCTCCTATGTTTGATAAGACTTATTTTGAAGTTGAAACAACAGCTCACAATGCAAACATCGATGACGATGACAAGGTTAAAGCTGATTACTGGGCAACTCGTCCTTATGCATCTTACATGTATAACTATATTGTTCCACTAGGTACTTATATTTATGACTTAGACGAAACTAAATATGAGGCTATTCCTGGTTCTGTTGAACATATTGCAGTTGGTGACTCAACAGGTACACTAGAGGGAATTTCAGTAATTTATGCTGGTTGTCTTCGCGGTGCTAAGACGATGACTTATACAATTACTGATACTGTAACTGGCGAAGTTTTATGGACTTATGTTGATTATAATGCCCATAAAGCATTTGGTAATAATGGTTCAGCTATGCCTTATTATAATTACATTAGACAAACTGCGTCTTCTTTAGGTCTTGTAAATAACCGTAAATACACATTTAACATGGTTGGTACAATTGATTATGGTACTGATGGTGGTTTATCTACAAACGTAAGAAATTCATTTGGCTTTGATTTCACAATGGATAATGAAGCTCCTGTAATTAAGAGTGCTACATTTGAAAGTGAATACGATGAAACTACAAAGAAGACTAGTTATTACGTTAATTTAGTCGTATCAGACAACCATTATGTTCAAGCTGTAACTCCTGTTTCATTCTTCTCAAAGACTGAGAATGGAACTACAACTAACACATATACAACTCTTTCTAACCCTATCCCTGTTTATGGTGAAAAAGGTAATGAAACAACTGTTAGAGTAGATATTACTGACTATATGGATTCTCTATCTTCAAATTCTATTGCAAGTAACTGTATTTTTTTCAACATTGATGATTATGCATTAAATGCCAATATTTATGCAGTAGAACTTCCTGGTACTACAAGTGCATTTAGTTTCAAGAAAAACGGAGACATCAACGACTCTGATTTAACAGCTTATACAATGTATGCAAATGAATCCCTAGATTTATATAAGTTCTTAGCTAGTACAAGCGAAGAAGATAAGTCTTACTTTAAATATTTAACATGGACTTCTTCAAAGACAAGTGTTGCAACTGTAAAAGACGGCGTTGTATACGGTTTAAAGAGTGGTCAAACTAAGATAACTGTTAAAGATAGTGTACGTGGTAATACAGCTAGTATTGATATTGTAGTTAAGAATGCTCGAACTAATTCAATATTAGAACGCACCTTAAATACAAATTCCGCTAGCATCGAAAAACTTAAATTTGATTATTTTGATACTGTATTTGCTTATGCAAATTCAGGAGATACTTCAAGTATCGGTACAACAGGAGATAGATTATATACAACAAATATTTCTTCTCCTTCAATGTATCCCGGTGAACAAATTAAGCTTCATGCAAATATAACTCCATATTACGCAGATATAAGTGGTGCAACTTGGTCTAGTACAAATGATCGTATTTGTACTGTTGATCAAAATGGTGTTGTAACAGCTTTAAAAGAAGGTAGTGCAACTATTTCTTTAACTAAGAATAATTCTACAATTAGTGCGATGATTAAGATCACAGTTAATAGTGAATTCGTTATTGAAAATAGAACACTTACAGCGTATAAAGGCTTAGGCGGAGATGTTGTAATTCCTGCTGATAAAGGTATTTTATATATCGGTTCATATGCATTCTCTTTATATACAACTGATAGAACTGTTCAAAATCCTGATGATGATGACGACTTCAATAAGACACCTTCAACTAATACTTCAATTAAATCAGTTGTAATTCCAGATGGTGTTGAAGATATTCAAAAATATGCTTTCTATAACTGTACAGGTCTTGAAACTGTTACTATTCCAAGCTCTGTTAAATACATTAGAGAAAATGCATTCTCATTCAATTCAAAATTAACTGATTCAACTGGTAAATATATTAAATCAAGTTTAACTACAATTGATTTATCAAATGTAGAAGTTATTGGTGATTCTGCATTTGCATATTGTACTAAACTTGCAAATATTAATTTATCAAAGTGTTATGCAATAAGTGACTATGCATTTAAGGGTTGTTCAGCTCTTACTAGTGTTGATATTTCAAAACTTAGAAATTCTGGTATTGGAGTATTCTCATATTGCACAAATTTAGCTACTTACACAACAGATAGTCAAGGACGCACAAGACTAGGCGAAGAAATGTTCTATGCGTCAGGTCTTACAAGTGCAACTGTGAATTCAACCCAAATCCCTGCTCGTGCATTTGCAAACTGCCCTAATTTAGCAACTGTTGTTGTTAATGGTAATGTTGTAACTATTGGTGAGAGTGCATTCGCAAATAACGACAAATTAACATCAATTACAATTAACGGAACAGTAGAATATTTAAATAATGAAGCATTAGCCAATAATAAGGTTTTAACTAGTGTTACTCTCCCTAATAGTAGCATCACAATCTCTGGTTCTCCTTTGTCTAACAATCCTCAATTAAGTACTTTAAAGTTCCAAAAGGATACATATTTAAAGAATATCGAATTAGGATTTATTAAGGGCTCTCAAGTATCTTCTTTTGAAGTAGCACAAAATTCTAAATATACTACAAATGGTAGTTTACTTCTTGAAGGTAATAAGATTGTTTTAGCCGCACCTAATTTTGAATACGGTGATTACGTATTAAATGAATATAGTGTAGGTCGTGGTGCTTTCTCAGGTATAAGTACAATTACAAGCCTTACTATTTCAAGTGATACTCTTGTTGAAGAATATGCATTTGCAAACTGCGATAAATTAACTACTGTTACATTCCCTGATTCTTATAAAATTAAAGATTATGTTTTCTATAACTGTAAAGCGTTAAAGACTCTAAACAATATTGAGAAAGTTAGCGAAATTGGAGACTATGCATTCTCTAAGATTGGATCCGTTGCCTTAACATTAACTTTAGCTGATAATATTAAATTAGGATCTCATGCATTTGAAGGTGCTAATATCTCTAGTATTACTCTTGGTGCTAATTCAACAATTGGCGATTATGCATTTACAAACACAAGTACTTTAAAAACTGTTGTTTTAGGCATAAATACAACTATTTTAGAAGGCGCATTTGATAATTGTTATGAACTAGATAATATCAATTTAGAAAATGCAGCATATGTAGGCGATTATGCGTTTAGAGGTTGCACAAAACTTACAACAGCTAATCTAACTAGTGCAACATACATTGGCGATTATGCTTTCGCAAATTGTAAGAAGTTAACTGAATTAACTACTCCTGTTGTAACTCATATTGGTTCATATGCATTCTCTAAATCTACTGATAGTCAAAGTGCTCCTCAAATTAGCACATATACTTTACCTCAATGTGTTACATTTATCGGTGAAGGCGCATTTGCTTATTCAGGATTAACTAGTGTAGTTGTTCCTAATGTTAGTGTTGTTTCAAAAAATGCTTTCGCATATTGTTCAAGTCTTGAAAGCGTTACATTATCTGAGACAGTTAAAACAATTTCAGATTATGCATTTGCAGGAGACACTAAGCTAGCTCGCATTAATTTATCAAAAGTAGAATATATTGGTAGTGGTGCATTTGCAAGCACATCAAGCTTATTAAGTGCTGATCTAACAAGTGCAGTAACAATTAGCGAAGGTGCATTCGCAAGCAGTGGAATTAAGAATAGTTTAGTTTTACCTAAATTGAAGACATTAGATGCTTATGCATTTGAAAATACACCTATTACAGGATTTAGTGCGTTAAGTCTTGAAACAATTAAAGACGGTGCTCTATATGGTACACAAATTAGTGAATTTAGCGTATCTACTAAGATTAAAGAAATCGGTCAAAACGTATTCTATGATTCAAATAAATTAACTGAATTTAATTATATAGATTCAAATAACGAAAAGAAGACTACAGGCAAGATTAATGATTATGCATTTGTAAATGATGGTGTTTTATATACATATATTACAAATCACAAGTTTAAGTTAGTAGCTGTACCTGCTAATAAAAATGTTGAAACATTAAATGTTGTCGAAGGTACAAGCTTTATCGATATTTTTGCCGGTAACGCAAATCAATATATTAAAAATATTGTTTTACCTGATTCACTACGTACTGTAGGAGCTTACGCATTCTACAAAGTATCTAACTTAAAGAGTGTTGAATTTAAATCCATAAATGCACCTCAATTTGAGTCATATTTACTTGATACTTTATATAAGACTGTAACATCAGGCACTACATCTGAACAAGTATTATTAATTTCAACTGACCCAGGATACGAAAAGATTCATAGATATTACGATGTATGGCAAGAACATTTATATTATGCAAATTTCGTCGATTTAATCGGTAGAAATAATGGCTTAGAATTAATTCTTCCTAAAAATACAAATTTATCAGGCTATGATTCAATCTTCTTCGATGTATATTTCGATTTAGCTAATAAGAAGACTTCTGATTATGAAGCTATGGATAGTTATGCAGTTACATATTTAGAAAATGTTGAATTAATTATGTCAAAATCTATGATTACTTTACAAGATTCAACTCTTGTATCTAACTGTAATTTAGCTTATTCAAACATGACAACAGATTTAACTAAGTTTGGTTATACAGAAGCAGAATTAAAGACAATGTATGATGCTTATATTAGCGCAAAGAATACAATTCATGAACTAAAATATAAGACTGCATCTAACGAAATTAAAGCTTTGCAAGAAAAGATTAACGCCTTAGATACTACATTTACTATTTCTCGTTTATCAGAGCTTCAAGCTCTTGCAAAAGAAATTGATTCTCTATCTACAAGCGATAAATCAATCCTTGATTTAACTAAATATGAAGAATTATTAACTTCATACAATGCTTATTTAAAAACATTAGAACCTGCAATTGATTCATTAACACCAGTTATTAATTCAACATATAACTGTTATGGTATGGTTGCGGCCGCAGTGCTTTCAAGCTTATCAGCTGTTGCAGTTATAGGTCTATTGTTTAAACATTTCTAGGAGGTAAATATGAAGAATTTAAAATATATATTATTTTCAATTTTAATCATTTGTCTATTTGCGTCCTGCAGAAAAAATGATACTCCTAGCGATTCAGGAGACTCTAGTGAATCAAGTTCAAGTTCTAGTTACACACCTAGTAGTGAAAAACCTGATGTTGAAAAGCCTACAAGTTTATCAAGCTTATCTGATTTAGAAGCTGTTGCTCTATATTCCGTAAATAATACTTATTTAGTAGAGATAGTAGGAACAATTAACGATTCTAATACGACAGTTTATAAAGTTGAAAGAACAATTAGTATAAGTGATTTAAATACTAAAAAAGGTTCTAGTTTAACTTATACTTATAGTCTTGATCAAACATTTACTTTATCTAAAGAAACTTCAGTTTATACATTTGATAGTTTAGATGTAAATACGCTATTTAATGTCGAATTTGTTGAAAGTTATTTTACATCTAAAACGATAACTTTATCAGGACTGGTTGGTGAAATCAGTAAAGAAAATGCAAAGTTATATTTTAAAGATGATAGTTTCAAAACTGATACAAATGTTTCAGTCAATATTGCAGTTTCTGATTTTAAACTACAAACCGTAACTTATAGTTACACTTTAGATAACAAAACAATTACATCTACTACAACTTATAATTATTTAAGTTAATTAATTAGTGACTAATTAGAATTTCTAATTAGTCCTTTTTTCACTTTAATTTCACAGAACTTTAAAATATTATATAAAATTTGTAAAAAAATTATATAAAAATTTGTTAAAATAATATTAGATTATAGGAGATGATACTATGTTTAAGATTGCATATGTAGAAGATAATAAAGATTTTTCGAGTTTAGTTATCGAATATTTAAAGGCTGAAGGCTATGAGATTGAACATTTTTTTACCGGTGAAGATGCGATTAAACATGCAAGCGATAATTACTCACTTTGGATATTAGATATCATGTTGCCAGGAACACTTAGCGGGTATGACATTATAAAAAAGGTGAGAGAATACTCAAGCACAATGCCTGTCATTTTCGTATCTAGTAGAGACGAAGATATTGATAGAGTTATGGGACTAGAGCTTGGTGGAGACGATTATTTAGGAAAATCTAGTATTAGAGAACTTGTTTTAAAGGTTAAGAAGTTGCTTGATAGAGCTTATCCTAAAAAGAGTAATATTAACAAAAATATTACGTATAACGAATATCAAATTGATCTTGATAAGCGTCAAGTTTCTCTTAACGGTAAACATATCAATTTAACTGCAAAAGAATATGATTTATTAACATTTTTATTAGAAAATAAAGGTAAAGCTTTTTCAAGAGACCAAATTTTAGATTCCGTTTGGGGCGATACATATTTTGGTAGTGATCGTGTTGTAGATGATTTAATGCGTAGACTTAGAAGTAAGATGGATAATTTAAATGTAGAAACTATTTACGGTTTTGGGTATAGATTATTATGAAAAAAAGACATAAGATTACTACTCAATTATTATTCGTTTTCTTTTTCACAGTAGTTATTTCCTTCGTTCTTTTCTTAGGTTTAATTTTTAACCAATTAACTTCAATTTCTAACTCGATAGTGCAAGCACAAATGGAAAATATTGTTGAGTCTTATGAAGCAGAATGGTCTAGGGGCGAAACAATTTCTCCTAATTTATCAAGTGATACGTATTTTATTCAAGGTAAGATCACAGAGTCAATGACAGGTGGTAAACCATCTAAGAATATTACATTAATAAGTTATACCGATAATATTGGAGATCAATTACTTGGTTCTAATAACATTGAATCATTTATAAACATGATTGAAGTAAAGCCTAGCAATAATAACGAAGTTAATCAAAGTATTAAAATAATTAATAATGAGAAGATGTATTGTTCGTATGCGACTAGCATTCTAAGTGATAACTCTTACTATTTTGTAGTTATCATGAAACCTATTTCAAGCTCGGTCGAAACTAGACGTATAATTATGTTTAAGATGTTAGCATCTTTCTCAGTCGCAATGGTTTTAAGTTTACTTATCTTACTTGCGTGGTCAACAAACCACGTTAAACGTATTCAAATGTTAGAACGTCACATATCAAATCTTCCTCAAACTAATTACAAAGAGGAATATAACGATAGTGGAAATGATGAACTAAAAAATCTATCTGACTCTATTGAAAAGATGCGTGTTGAGATTCTAAATAATGAAAATACTAAACAAGAGATTTTGCAAAATATAAGTCATGATATAAAAACGCCGATAGGAGTTATAAAATCGTATGCAGAAGCTATGCAAGATGGTATGTTTTTAGATAAAGGACCTAGTATTATCATAAATCAAGCTGAAATTCTTTATAATAAAACAAAACAATTAATTACTTATAATAAATTATCTTATCTTGCGACTGACAATGAGTTTGAAGATGTTAATATGAAACGTTTGATTGAATCAGTTGTGTCTAATTTATCGGCTAAAAGAAGTGACGTTAGATTTGAATTGGATTTAGATAACGTAATATTTAAAGGGTATAGCGATAACTATGTCGTCGTAATTGAAAATATTGTTGATAACGCACTTAGATATGCTAAATCATTAATTAAAATAACATTAAAAGATGAATCTCTTATTATTTATAATGACGGCGAACCTATTGAAGAAAAGTTCATCAATGAAGGCTTTAAAGCTTATGAAAAAGGATCAAAAGGTTTGTTTGGATTAGGCATGTCTATTGTATGTAAAACGCTAGATCATTTCTCTTATATGTTAAGTGTTAGAAATGAAGAAATCGGTGTAAGTTTTATAATCACAAAAAAAGATATTAAGAAAATTAAATAGTTTAAATGCTATTTGATAATGAAAAATTTAAAATTTTGAAAATTTAATTCTCGTTTCAGTCTTATTTAATGCTTATTAATAAATTTTTGTACTTGCGATAATAATTTATCTAAGCCTTTGGATAATATACAATGTTGTTGACTTTCTTTTTTTGGGAGAGTATACTTTACACTGTAAGGAGATTTAATTATGAAAAATATTTTTAAAAAAGTATTATTGTTATGCTTAGCTTTGTTTTCTATTATTTCTACTCTTGCTTTAAAAAATAATATCGCATACTGACAAAGCTAAAAGCCTTTATTCAGTTTATAAGAATTTATCATTACATGAAACTATAATAAAAAATTCAAAAATTGAAATTTATGGTAATCAAAATATTTCTGATAAAGATTTTATGAAAATTGTAAATAATGGTGAGGATAAGATTTATTTAAATTATAGAACTAATCACAAAAATAACCTCCCTTATGATGCATTATTGGTATTTAAAGATTCTAACAAAATTTCATCATATGAATTTAAAGAAATGAAGTCTGAAAACGCTGAAACAATATTTAAAGGTATATCATCATTCGTATTAGAATATGTTTATAAGTATAATCTTGGTCAAAACTATATAATTGAAAATGATTATGCTACTAATTTGACAAGTTCAACTGATGTTCCAACAACATTCATTGATTGCGTTGCTGAAAAAGAATACATAAAAAAGTTTGATGATAAAGGCTATATAGTTTATCATATTGCTGTTTCTAAATATGTTGCTAATTCTAAAAGTATAATTTTTATTGTGACAGTAAACAGTGCATTTGTTCCTGGAATCGTAGCTAAAAAGAATGATGAAAGTTCCTATGATAAATATAAAAACCAAGAGGGTTATGTTCATATGGACGTTGAACAAGCTTATGATGCTAATGAAGAATATTATTATGGCGTAAGAAAAGGAAATATACCATATAAAAAAGATTATTGGCCTTTAAATGAACCATCAGTTTCTACTATTACATCATCTATAACTGCTGGTGCAAACTTAGGTTACTCGTTTACAAATGGCTTTAGTCTAGATAATATAAGCGTAAGCGAAAATAGAAATATTGGCGCTAATATATCATATGGTTACTCTAAAGCAATAACAAAGAGTGAGCCCGCTATTACTGCTCAGGTTAATTCGTCAAATTCTAATATCTGTGAGTGGTATTATACTTATTCGAAGGATTCTGCAGAAACTAATTACTTAGTCACTAATTACATGTTTGAAATAGGCAATTCGGCCAATGAAATGATGATAGGTGATTTTCGCTTAAAATTAGATTATAAATTTGTTGTTGATAAAGGAGCTTTGTATAAAGCCCAAACAGAAACTTTTAGTGACGATTTAATTGTTCGTGCGGGTGAATTACATACTATTTATAAATTTTGCAACGGAATGATTTAGGAGTATTTGATATATGAAAAAAATATCTGAAATTTTAATTAATATGGTGTATCCAATGTTAATTTCTTTCTTTATCTTTTGTTTTGTTGAAGCTTTTGTAAAAACTGATAGTGAAACATTAGAATTAACTTCATGCTTGTTTTCAATATTTTTTGGTGTTTTGTTTGTTATAGGACTAGTATTAACAATTGTAAGTGCTTGTATAAATAAAAGAGAAAATAATTCACACAATTAATTGTTTCTTTTAATAAAAATTTCTTTTTTGGGCTTCACCAATTTTGATAAGTTCTATATAGCAAAACCAACTTAATTGTGACGACAGTGTTGTCGCAATTGAAAGACTGCGTCTTCCAAATTGGATATGTTAAATATAATTTTCTCACAGTTCTAAGA
>CAVGYR010000001.1:52240-52855 GCA_963633325.1 uncultured Treponema sp. | reverse complement strand
TATTTGGTATGATAGTGTAAACAAATATATATTTAAATATGAAAATGGTAAATCTAATGTATTATCGTCTGATATAAATAATTTTATTAAAGATTTAAATATAAGTACTATTAGATTTGGAGAAGATTTACAAACAAATAGATTACTTATTTGTATCTATATAAATGTAAATAATAAATCTTATCCTCTAACTATTAGTTATAGTTTCAATACTAATACTTTTATAAGTCTTCACGATTATAGTTTCACTCATTGTTATAGAACTTATAGTCAAGCGTATTTTTTTGATGAATCAAAAGATAGAAATAGATTATATATATTTGATGAAAAAGAAAAAGGATATAAGAATCTTAGAAATAATGATAGTATATATTATCCTAAATATAATACTACAATTTCTTCTAAACCAAAACCTAGTATAAGTTCATCGAATAAACGTTTGATTTTAGCTGTACCAAATGATTTTATGTCTTTGGATGTTCAATTGAGTACTGAACTTTATGAAAGTCTTAATCATGATTCTATACTTAAATTTTATATTGAAAACGATAGTAAAAAATATGAATCATATTATTTTTATACAACTATAACAAGTGACTCCTTGTATATAGCTTG
>CAVGYR010000001.1:0-52208 GCA_963633325.1 uncultured Treponema sp. | reverse complement strand
ATGTAGTTTTATATGCTAATGTGATTGAAAACGATGAAATAGTATTTACTACAAATAAATTAAGATACAATAAAGACGCTATAAATAAAATAGAAATAAATCATGATAAAGATAAACATCAATCTATAAATGATGTTATAGATTTAAGTATTTTTGAAAATGAATTTGTACCTTATATTAGATATTTCAATCCTGATAATTACGATGATGATGGTAAAACATTATGTTTTGACCATAGAACCATCGGCTTTGCTGCTTTTAGATATAGCATTGATTTATATAGTTTAGGTAATAAAAGAACGATAAATGTAGAACATTATCCAGAACCTCCTGTTGACCCTAGCGAAGTTGTTTATGCTATACCTGATGTATTTAGAGAAGGAGATAATATTGTTATAAAAAACAATATAAATACTAAAGGAATTTATATTCAATATGAAGTAGAATTATTTAGTATTCCTATAGATGGTTCTAAAATTACTGATAAAAAGATAACAGATAGAAGTAATGAAAATGATTATAAACTTATTATTGAATCCAAAGTTACTTCACAAGTATCTATAACTTTATATATAGAAAATAAAACATGGTCAGAAAAATATGAAGTAACTCTAAAGCCAAATATTGAAACTCCTACAATAAAACATATAGAAAATGAAGTTACTATAGTTAATGCGGATACAACCATTACTAAAACACTGTATTCAATAAATGAAGAAATAACATATGAATCTGGTAAAGAATATACATCCAAACTTAAATTACAAGATAAAGATAGGATTCAAGCTATGAATGTTTATTTGATAAACGATCATATATATGTTTCAAACATATCTACATTTGCTTATAATGCAGGTAAAAATCCTATTGATGGATTTATTTATATTACTAAATCATTAAGTGATGCTATTTATAAAAACTATATAGATATTATTTATTCTATAAATTCTCAAGATACAAAGGTATTAGAAAGTATACATTATATCTTGAGTAAAATTAAAGATAAATTTAATATTAATAATCCAGCTGAACAACTACTTAATAGACGATTTAGTGGTAATAGTATAATTTTGTATAGTGACGAAACTTATAGTGGAGCGATTAATATTAACGATAAAGGTGATACTAATTTATTAAATAATTATAAGTTACCTTCATTTCAAAAAGGATATTGGAGTTTTAATTATTTTAGAAATGATGTCGATAGAGTAATTGAAAATGGTAAATTCATAGCAGTTTATTATGATTCAACTACTAATACTTATATGACTAAAGAAATAGATGACGAAACATTAAGAAAAAGATTTGAAAATAATCCTGGTGACAATAAAAGTTTAATTTATGGAAAATATATTGTTGCTAGATTTATATTTGATAATAGTGAAAATGAAGACAGAGTTAAACTCGAAGATGTAACATTTATAACAAATCCCTATTAAATTATGAATAAACAAAGAATAAGAATTAGTAATAGACCTCAAGCATTTTGGGGTTCTGTTATTCCTTCATTGATTAGTTCAACAATATCTACTGTTGGAGGTTTAATCACAACTAGTGCTCAAGCTAGAGCACAAAAACGAGCTTTAGAACAGCAACAAGAATTAGCTAGGCAACAGGCACAAATTACAAGAGATAATCAATTAGCTAGTACATTAAATAATGCAGCTAGCGCAAATGATTCTTATGCTAATTCTGAAAATTATGACCTTAAATATAGAATTGGCGGAGTTAAACATCTAGGTAATAATAATATTTCAATAACTGATGGTGGTAACGCTAAAAAAATAGGAAACAACACATACCTTCTACGGGGAGGTTCTCACGAGGATATTAATGAAACTGGTCAGACTGGTATAGGTATCAATGTGGGTGGTAATCAAATAGAAGCTGAAGGTGGTGAAGTTGCTCAACGTAAGGGCAACTCTCTACGTATATATTCAGCTCAACCTATACTTGGCGGTGTAAGCCCTGCTCAAGCTGTAATGAGAGGTTATAATAAAGATGCTGTGTTTAATGCTCAACAAAGATTTAAGAAAGTTAATGGAATTAAAGACGATGGAAGAAAAGCAGAATTAGGAACCAACGATTATATTAATGCTGCTAAAACTGTAAGTTCTTATTTACCTGTTATTGGTACTATACAAGATGCTTATGAATTTTATAAACATCCTAGTATCGAACAAGGGGCTTGGACCGTTCTTAGAGCAATGGGGGATTTAGCTGGTGCTGGAAGTATAATTAGAGGAGCAAAATTATTTAGAAATGCTAAACGTGCATACGAAGTTAATAAAAATATAATTAATGCTCGTAAAATGATTAATGCTAAAAATGCATACGATAAATCTAAAGTATATTCTACTTTAGTTCCTGGGGCAGATAATGTGATACAAAATTTTATTGATAAATCAAAACGTTATGGAGGATTAACATCTAAAGATAGAGGCTCTTCTATTCATCCATATCCTAATGTATCAGTTGATGATTTTGCAGGTGCTAATCGTACTTATCCTATTCCAACTAAATCTGATGCTATTGATGCTTTACGATTAGCAGGACTTCATGGAAGAAGCGATATTAGAAGTAAAATTTATAACAAATATCCTGAACTTAGAAAGAAAGCTAAAATTGGAACTAAAGTCGAAAGTGTAGATAATCCATATCATATATATGAAAGTGATAAAAGTTTTTTAACTCCAATATCGAATTGGTCAGCAAAAAATAGAAAGAATAACATTTTAGCATCTATTTTATATGAAAGTGGTTTAGTTGATCCATCTGCATATAAACCGATGCTTAGAGATATTTATCAACTTACTGGTATGGGAAGTGATCCAGACAATACAGAAAATAATGTAGATGCAGTAGCTCTTCCTATGTTTAGAGGAACATCTCCAGCAAAAATTGAGCAATTTGTTAAGGACGCTAGTGAGGTTAGACAAACAGCTATTAACTCTCAAAATAGAGAAGTAGCAAAACATACTATTAAATCTATCAAAGATTATTATAATAATTTAGGAATTAAAGTTCCTGTAGGTAAAAGTAAAGCACTTTATAATCCAACTTATAAAAGTGAAGAATTAATGACTCCTATATTAGCTAAAAATATGACTAATGGGGCAAATCCATTTTTATATACTTCTTCTTCTGTTGGAAATCGTGTTATAAATACTATTAAACGTTCCATGGATGTTTCTAGACAAAAATTAACTAATGTGCTTCCTGATACAAATTTCAAAACTAGTGAACAACTTAAATCTGGTTTAAGTAGAGGTATAGCTAATATTAAAGCAAAAGGAAATGATGTTAGAAATACTATTAAAGAAAAAATAAATACAACTAAAGATGGTATTAAAGAAGGAATAAAAAATAAGTTTAAGTCAAGTAATAATGCTAATAATTATAAGAATTTTATTCCTAATCCTAATCAATCTATAAACGATAAATTAAAAAAGGCTTTGTTTTGGACTACTGGAGCTGGAACAGCAGCAAGTGGATTTAAACTTGCAACAGAATTTATTCCAACAAATAAATCTAAATCA
Source organism: uncultured Treponema sp. (assembly GCA_963633325.1). GTDB lineage: Bacteria > Bacillota_I > Bacilli_A > Acholeplasmatales > Anaeroplasmataceae > JAEELC01. Next base: position 48,669 of record CAVGYR010000001.1, on the reverse strand, counting down.
AATAATAAAACTAAATCTAATACTCAATTAGATGCTCACGGCAAACCTATATCTCAATATATAGCTAAACCTACAGAAACTTCTAATAGCAATAATAAACAAAGTAATAATACTAATAGTAAGAATAAACAAAATAATAATTCTAAACCTAACACTAATAGTAAACAAAGTAATAAATCTGACATTATTAGTGGATTTCACGATAATCAAACTAAAAATATTAACAATAGGGTTTATGTTAGAAGAGGTAATTCCATATTTGATACTACATTAAAAATAAGATACGATTATGATGAAAATGGTAAATATAAAGGTAATAAAATATATGGTGAAGGAGATTATTCTCGTGTAGGTGATAATTTTAATGACGCATTTGATGAAGCTAGAGGTAATGGTGCTAAGACATTTAAATATAATGCAGGTAAGTATAATAGATATACTACCGATAAAGAAACTGACGAAAAAAAAGAAGCACAGAATAGAAGATACGGTTCCCGTAGAATAGCTAAACGTTTTGGTGGTTATAGCCTCCCTATAAGAGGTATGAGACCTAAAGCACTTATTGGTACTAATACTTATTATCTTAATGACCAAATAAATCCTCCATACAATAAAACTAATGCAAATCTTCAATCTTTAGCAAATATACATTATAATTCGATGATGAATAATCCTATTACTGGCTTTACTCCTACAATAAGTAATCCTATTGTATATAAAGGACCTAGTTTAATAGATAATGATTATGATGTAAATGGCTCATTTAATGTAAATAATAATTCAAATACTATATTTAAACCTGGAGATTATGTAGGCTTAGGAATTGATACATTAAGTGCATTAGGAAGTATGATTATAGGTAACTCAGCATATGACAATTTAAACTACAATTATGCTTTACCTAGTTATGTAGATGAAAGTCCTGTAGCATTCGATACTACATATCATAATGAAGCGCAACGAGCTGCTGTAGAAAGAAATAGATTGAATACAAGAAATTTAATTAAAGGAAATACTTCTAGTGCTCAAACTAGTTTAAGTCGTATGCAAAAAGCAGATGTTGATGCTTTGACTGAAACTAATAAATTGTTTGATGAAAAGAGTAATAAAGAGGTAGAACTTAGAAATCAAGCTGCTGCAAATGAACAGAATGTTCGCGCTAGAAATGCTGCTGCTAAGAATAATTACTTTAATCAAGTTGCTCAAATTAAAAATGCTGCTATTGCTGCTCAAAATGCAAATTCTATGGCTAAAGCACAAAACATTTCAACAAATCTTAGTGGATTAAGTAAAGCATGGACTAATTTCTATACTGCTGGTAGAAGTGCATTTGAAGATAATCAATCTAGAATTGCAGCAATTGCTGCTAGCGATAAGGGTTCTCTTGCTAGAATGTTAAATATGGGTTATACATTTGATGATAGTCAATTAGCTAAATTTTATAATGGAGAAACTAATCCAAATACAAAACGATTAATACTTTCTAGAATGTCACCTAGTTATAAAAAAAGAATCATTTTTAAATAATACTTAATTAATACTTCTAGTAAGAATATTCTTACTAGAAGTTTATTAGTTTTGTAGCATTATTAATCTATAACTATATAATTATGGCAGAGTATAATAATAATATTACAATCGGAGGTAATGTACCTGATAGAATACCTGTAAGAGCAGATATTCAAACTTTTACTAATGCTCTTAATCAAATAACTCAACGTGCTGACCAAGTTACACAAAAAGCTAGTGAAATAGATTTAGCATTAAGTCAAGCTGATTTAGATGAATCAGAAAATCCGTGGTTAGATAAAAAAAGAGAACAAATTAAAACTCTTCTTTCAGACCCATACGATGATATAAGTTCTAATTTTAGGGCAGCTATTACTATGGCTAGTGATGTAACTAAAGAATTAGCACCAAGAATTAGATATAATGCAGAATATAAACAAGCTAAAAAAGAAGTAGAAAGTAGAAACGACATTAATGATATTACTAAAAAAGCTTGGGCATTAACCAACAAATATGATTATGAAGATGAATTTGATGGTAATGGTAAATTTATAGGTGGAACTAATTGGAAAGAAAATTGGAGACCTGTAGAAGATGTAGATGATTTGCAAATGATGTATAAAGCAGTTCAAATGATTGCTCCTGAATCAAATAAATCAACTAAAACTTGGGGCGATAGTACAACAAAAGCAGACGGAACTAGTTCAGGCGGTCAACACGAAAGAGGTGGAGGATATGAAAGATTAACTTATGATAGAATTAAAAAACAACTTACCAATATAATAGATAAAGATGATAAATGGCGTAGTTCTCTTCAACAATCCTATTTTAGTAATTTAACTTTATATAATGATGCAAAAGCTAAATATGATAATGCTACAACAGAAGAGGAGAAAAAACGTTATGAAGCAGATATGACTCTATATGGTTCTGCATTAAAAAATAAAGATGGTATAGTCACTTCTGATTATGTTGATATATTATTTGCAAAATATCCTGATGTAATAAAGAATTTTGCATATAATAATAAAACTTCATCTATGACTGATATAAATAATACCGATGACTATGTTAAATCTACTGGTTCTAATGGAAATGGTTCAAATGGAGGATATGAACCTGGAGCAAGAGGAACAGGTACTGACAGTGTATATGGATCACCTGGTCAACCAGATAATACTAAAGAAAAAGTAGATTTAAGTTATGTCTTAAGTTTAGAAGAACAAAAGAAAAGAGAAAATATCTTTAATTAAATAATATATATTATGGCTTTATTTGATTTTGAAACATATAATGAATATCTTAATAAGAATGATTATAATAGTGCCGCAAATTATGCAGCACATTCTTATTTTAAAGATAACAATCAAAAGCAGTCTATGCTTGAAAATATTAAAATATTAAGAAATAAATCTAGAACACAATCTGGAATTATGAATCAAGCTAATGACACTCAAAAACAAGCAATAACTTTTAAGTATGCGATGGATAATGGCACAGATTTGCCAAAAGATAATCAATATACTAAACGTTTTCAAGATGCAATAAATAATATGTTTGGTATGGAAGCTACTGGTATTGCCGCAGAGTTTGATACTGCTGAAAATAAGCAATGGGGTCGTATTCCAATTATTTCTAATATTATGGATGGTATTGGAAATATTATAGGATTTAAAGAAGCAGGAAATATAGATTTTCTAGTTAAAGATGAGAAATATTCATCTGATGCATGTAAACAATTTCTTGCAAATATGGGTTTTGGAGGAGTTGACCAAGAAACTGCATTTGCTAAACTTGGACTTAAACCTCAAATGGTCAACGGTAAATATAGGTTGATTGTTCCAAAATCTCATCCACAAATATATAAAATAATGCAAGCTTTGTATAATACTGATACAAATCATGTAATTGGTTCAGGTAACCATAAATTAAACGATAATATTCGTGGAGAAAAAAGATTTAAACTAGCAGGTGTAGATAAAGACGGAAATATAATTAACTTTGCAGATGAAGATTCAACCATAGATATAGCTGCTTCTGATGCTTATAAAAAGAATCATCCTATAGCAAGATGGATTCCTTTTATGAATGAACAGCTTACAATAAATGAACGTTCTAAAAATGATGGTAAATTTATAAATCCAGATTATGGTGATAGATTTGTTTTTAATAGTGATATAAGAAAATCATTAAATAGTTTTTCCGAAATAGCTGATTTAATAGATGAAGTAGAAGACACAGAAAACGATGTACTTGAATCTAGAAGAGAATTATTAAAAGATAGAATGATGAAAACTCAAGTTGTAGGTTTTCTAGGTGCAGGCGATGCTAAGTTAGAAAGTGATTATACAGCCGGTAAAATAGATGGTGAAACTTATACTAAATATAAAAATATAATTAATGACCATTATGAAAATTTACTTTCAGGTGCTTCATTAAGTCAATATAATGTATTTAGTAATTTTAAGAATGACGAAGAGACTGATGAAACAGAACATCAATTAGAAACTGCTGATAGAACAGAATTAGATACGTATATTAAAGCTGCACTTCATGATAATAGGATTCAATTTAGCGCAGCTATAATGGGTAATATGAGTGGAACTCAAATAACTATTTTACCAAAAACTGATAAAGAAGGTAATCCGATAGGTAAAACGATTAAATGTTTTGTTGAAAATCTATTTCAAGGTTCTGTTGAAGATAGTTTAAATAGAGACACTAAGACTAGAGCTGTAAAAGAACTTAATGGTATGGAATATTATGGTTATTCTATGTATGTTCCCTCATTAGGTGATGATAAAGGTGGAGAATTATTTTGTGACCCAGATCAAAATCCTTATATAATAAATAGTAAAGGTGAAAGAGAAGATATTACTAGAGCAGATGCTCAATCGAGAATCAATAAAGCTCTTGTTCTTCAAGATTTAATTGACGGTGCAAATCAAACTTTTTTTGATGAAGATGGTAACTTTGTAAAAAATAAAAATATTGAACTTGAAGTAGGTAATTGGGCAGAATCTGCAATTAAAGAATTTTATCCAGCTACATTACAAAGAGCAACAATGCTTGCGGCACAAGGTGGTGACCCATCTCAGGAAATAAGTTTCTTGAAAAATAAACAAGGACTTGTATATGATTATATATTAAATGCTATAGGTTATTTTAATTCACAGAAATAAATATGGATACAAATCAATTAATTACACATAGTGGATTTACTACATTAAATCCTAAATGGACTAAATCTAAAAAAAATAAAGAACCTAAATTCATAAATACTAGTAATCCAACTAGTAATGATATGGTTGATGCTTTTTATTCTGCAAATATAAGAAAACCTAGTGTTTATACAAATACAACGAAATATGCAGAAATGGGTATAACACCTAACGATATAGGTAATTTGGATGTAGAAATAGCTAATAGGCAAAGTAATTGGAGCAAGACTTTTAATAGTCTTGCTCAAGCTGTTTGGAGCGAAACTGCATTAGGAACTTTAAAGGCATTTCCTGATATGTTCGATGCAGTAGTTAATGGTTTCTTCAATAGTGATGGAGATTATCAAAACCCTATTAGTAATAAGATAGAAGAATGGCAAGAAACATTTAGAAATGAGGTTGCTCCTATTTATAGTGATCCAACTCGTAATGATATTTTGAATGGAGGACTTACTAATTGGGGATGGTGGTGCAGTAATGCACCAAGTGTTTTGAGTTCTCTTACACTATTGGTTCCTTCTATGGCTGTAACTAAAAGTATAGGATTAATTGCAAAAGCAACTAAAGTAGGAGCATTAACTCGTAATGCAATTCGTGCTGCCGGACAAATAGATAAAACTATCGAATCAGGAGAAAAACTTAGTAAACTACAAATGAGTTTAGCTAAACTTTCAAATGCAGGTATGGAAGGAAGTAAACTTGCTACTTTTGGTGAAGTCGGAACTAATGCTTTGCTCCAACGTACTATGGAAAATTATCAAGAGGCTCAAGGTGTATACAAAGATATGTATTCAGAAGCTCTTGATAAATTTAATAACATGAATGATTCAGAATATCAACAATTTTTAAATAATAATCCAAATTTATCAAAAGAAGCAGGTAGTACCGATAAAGATAAAATAGCTAGATATGTAGCTAAAAAATCAGCAGATGAAGATTTTGTAGATAATTTTGCAAATATAGGTTTTGATGTAATTCAGCTTTATGGTTTAAGAGGATTTTGGAAAGGTTTAAAAGATAGAAGTGGAAGTTATAATCTTAACAAAACATTAAGAGAACAAAAACTTAAAGTTGGTAAAACTGCTGAAGAAATTGCTGAAGCTGAAAAAAATATTAGTACTTTATCTAAAATACGTAATTCAATTGTAGATAGAGCAAAGAATGAGAAACTTATTATTGCTGGTGAATTAAGTGAAGGTGTAGAAGAATCTGTAAACTATATTTCGCAAATGGAAGGTATGAATCTAGGAAGAGTTCTGCTTGACGATAAAGAAGGAGATAAATCTGGATTCGATAATAGACTTGCAAAATATATGCAAAGCGGTGGCTTATGGGATAGCGCATTTTGGGGTGTTATGGGAGGTGTAGTATTTCATCATCTAGGAAGTGCATTTGGTAAAGTAAAAGCTACATTTAACGATAGAGCTAATGAAGAAAAAAAGAAAAATGATAAGACTGGAGAAACTGCTAAACGTTCTCCTTTTAGTTTAGCTGAAACTACTGAAACAAAGATTCGTAAATCAAATATGGAATCTTGGTCTGCTACATTTAGTACATTTTTTGATAGGGCTAAACAAATAAAAGATGGAAAAAATCCATATTCTATAGCAGAAGATGATAAACTTCTAAATACCGACGAAGAACGAAGTGCAGCTGCATCTAAAAGCGAAGATGATTTAATTACAGATATGGCAATTCAAGCTGCTCATAGAGGTAATCTAGGATATCTTAGAGAATTTATAAAAAGTGATGAAGTAAGAGACGCACTTGTCAAACAAGGAGTTATTTCAGAATCTGATTCTAAATTACATCAACAAAGATTATTAGGAAAAATCGACCAAGTAATGGAAAATTATAACCAAGAACTAGAAAAGGTTATAAATATAGCAAACAATTACAAAGTTACAAGAAAAGATAAAGAAATAGTTCCTTTTGAATTTCTTCAGTCGATTGCTACTCAAAATGTAAAATATAATCAAACAGTAAATCAACTTCGAAATAATTTAAGTAGAACAGAGCAACTTATAAATTCAGCTTTATCTGACGAAAATATAGCAAGTAAATTAAATGATGTATCTATAGATGATTTACAACAATTTGCTAGTCAAAGTTTACTACAACAAAATTTAGCTGAATTATATGCTCAAAGAAATGATTTAAAATCAAATCCAAATACTGCTGGAACATTAAGTTCTTTAATTGCTATAGATAGAATAAATAAAAATATAGCAGTTATAGAAAATATGCTAACTCCACAAAATCTTCGTAGAGCAGTCAAATTAGCAATTACTGCAAAACATGACAAAAATGGAACACTTGTAGTTCCGAAATTAGGTGATGCTTTTACAGGAGCAGCTAAAGAATTAGATGATATTCTTAAAATGAATTTACTTGATATAGAAGGTAACGAAATTGATACTAAACGAAAAGAATATTTAAAGAAATTAGACGAATATGTAATAAAATATGGTATAAGCGGTAGATTTACAGATTATCTTGAAGATAAAACTATTTTTGAACAAAATAGTGAAGCTTTATCGAATGATACTAAACTAGCTTCAGTTTTAGATGAAGTTAATGGTATAGGTATAGCTGGTACTAAAAAATCATTAATGGATTTGCTGTTGGATAAAACTGCAACAGAAATGAACATTGATTTCAAGAGAAAAGAAATTGTAACAAATAGAGATGAACTTGCTAGTGAAATTTCATTTATGAATCAAACTATGCAAGATGCTAGAAAAAAAGTTATAGAAAAAAGTTATAAGACTATTAGTGATATAGTAAGAAAATATAAAGATAACAGAAGTGAACTTAGTAGATCTATTGGTGCAGCTTATGAAGGAAACGCTGCTGAATTTGATAAACTTATAAGTATTCTAGAACCAGTTGATAGAACTGCTTTTAAAGATGCAGTAGAGTGTCTTAATCTTAGTTCTCAATTAAATTATAGACTCGGTTTACAAATAGAAGATGCTATCAATTTTGATGAATCACTTATAAAAACTATTTCTCCTGCTAGAAATAAAAATGATGATGAAGATGATGAATCTAATACTCAATCAACAAATACTCAACCGTCAAAACAAAAGGAAATAAAGCCCTCTAAGCCACTTTCTTTAACCCAACCGACCAATCCTACACCAACAACACCCGAGCAAGCCGTAACGCAAACAATTCAGCAAAATACGAATCTTACACAATCAAACGGCGGCAATCATCCGTCTGAAATGTTTATTAAATTAAACATGGATAAAAAAACATTTACTAATGAATCGAAAGAAGATAAAGCTGAATATAAAGCAAGTAATAGAGCTGTTGATGGTAGTGTTTTACCTGATGGTCAATATAGAATTGAACCATATTCTAATACTGATATTAATGACGATGAACTGTATAATGGTACAGAGAAAATTACTAACGGAGGTGTAGTTATATCTAATCCTATAATCGAAGTTGATGATAAAGGAGGATTTAAAATAATAAGTAAAGGAGAAATTGGTGTAAATCAAAATGCAGACTCTTCTACGGGGGGTGTGTCAACAACTAACACAACACAACAAACTTCTCCTGTAACAGTGCCTCCAGCTATAATTCCTCCTACAACAACTACAACACCTCCAACTACCACTACAACGCCTACTACCGGACCTACTGTACAACAAGATGATAATAAAAAAGTTTTAGATAATGAAGTATTGTTATCATATGTTGGTGATATTGGTAGAAGAGTTAAAAAAGGAGAAGATGTAAATATTGATGAAGAATTTAATAACATATTTAATAAATTACTTAGTGATGGATATGAAAAAAGTGATATAGAACCTTTATTAAACTCTTGGAAAAAAAGAATTTTATATATATCATCTAAAAATAAAAGACAAAGTGCTGTTGGTAACTTGACACTTGAATGTGCCACACAAGAACTTGAAGGAAATTATACTAAATTTGTAGATGGTTTTGCAGAAACAGTTAAGTCTTTTCTTACAGAATATGCTAAAACCGTAAATCTTCCAACACTTAATGGTAAATATTATGGTAATTTTGAAGATTTACTTAGATATATAGAAGATACTATACCTAACGAACATAATGCAGAATTTGTTTATAATTCATTATTAGCTTATTTTAGTACAGAAGAAGGTAAAAATACTTTTTATATGACCGATTCTGCTGAAGCTATGAATGAAGAATTGATGCTCAAAAATGTTGCTAAAAAACCATCTGAACGTGCTATTGAAAAGAAAGCTGCAAATTTAGTTAAATCTTTTAGTTTAGACGTAGAAAACATAACTGATGACGCAGATGATGTAAATGCAGCATTAGAAGCTCAATATAAACTTAGAAATAATGATGAACTTACATTAAATTTAACAGCTAAAAATCACAAACAAACTCTAATAATAACTGTTAATTCTAAAGATGGTGTAGTTGGATATTTAGGTATTCCTGATATAGATCCTCATACTGGAGCATTTGTTCAAGTAAATAATAATTTAAGATTTAGAGTTGGTAAAGATGCAAGTCATGATGATAATGGAACTAAAGGATTAAAAGAAATTCTTAAAGACATAATTAACAATGCGACTGATAATCATAGATTATTAAATGAAATTATTCATAAAATTGCATTTGATAACTATTCTATTGCTGATGCTGTAAAAGATATACAAAATAATGAATTAATTAAAAATTTAATTAAACAGGGTATAATTGTAGATGAATCAAAACTAGATGTAACATTAAAAGGTTTAGCTAAGCTTTGGGCTTGGAATTATAAAAATAAAACTAGTAATGCTTTATCAGATAGTATTGATTTATTTTATGATAAACTTAGAGATAGTTACAACCAAACTTTAGATTTGCAAAATAGATTAGAATCTGGAGAAGAAATAAAAGCTAAGGCAGTAAATGTGTCTAGAGGCGAACTTATTAGAGCAAAAGATACTCAAAATACTACTCCTGATGTATGTGCGTTACCTATACAAGAAGCTATTGGTACTGATTTAGAGAATTGGACTATTGCAGTAAATGATGGTAATGGATTGACAGTTAAAGGAAAAGGTACAGAACGATATACTAGAGCTGTTGATAATGCTCAAGAATATGGTCAAACCAGACTTGCTGTATTTAGAGAAAATGGTACTGTAGACTTAGTTGTTTGTTATCCTGTCAAAATCAAAGAAACGTTATATACTAGAGACGGCAAAACTCAAAAAGTTAAAATTGGAGAAGATTTTAATAATATAGTAAATGCAGTAAAAGAACAAATAAAAGATAGATTAAATAATATAAAAACTGTAGAAGATTATTATAATCTTATAGATTTTATAAATAAAATATTTAATAGAAGAAATGATAGTATATTTGATGGAATAAATACATTTACAGATAGTAATAATAACTTACATTTTAAAGTAAACGATGATTTACAAGTAACTTTCTATAGAAATTCTAATAAAGGAGGTCTTCCAGGAGTTAAGATTGCAGGCATAGGAAAAAATTTAAATATGTTGGCAAATACAGATAGAACTAAATTATCAGATACATTATTAAAAATGATTGATGAATATGGTAAATTTAGTATTAATATTTCTCTTGCAAATCCTAGAACTAATAGAAGAACATCAAATGCTAATGCTTTCTATAAATTTAAAGGAAGATTTATTGTAAACATAGATGAATTTAATGGTAAAAATGGAATTCATTTAGACTATAATTCATTTGATGATTTTATGTTTAAAAATAATCTTGTTCGAGTAGATTTAGCAAAAGATGAACACGGAAGTAATTATAGAACTATAAATTTAATTAAACAAGGAGCTGCTCCAACTGCATCATTTGAATTAATAAATGATACAAATGATGACAATAACGATAATACAAATAATGATAATGCAGAAAGCCACCCCGTAGAAGAGAGTCTTCCTGTTAATGTTCCTTATTCAACTCAAATACTTGATATATTAAAAAATAAATCAAATCGTAAGACTTTAGATATTGCCAAACTGTTAATTACAAATAAAACAGGTATTGATTTACTAAATAAACTTAACGATAATGATATATTGAGTAGATTGTTTAGCGGAAATATTATATTTGACGATGAATATTTAAAATCAAATACCAATGATGCAAATGCTGCATATAGACTTAAAGATAAAAAAATTATTATAGGTCAAAAATTTATGGATATAGTAGATAGTGATAAACAAGGTAGTAATAATAGAGCTATACGTATATTACTACACGAAAATATCCATAGAGCAATACATGCTTCTAAACGAGAAAATAGAGAAAAACTTTATAGAAGTATGCAAGATATTTATGATGACTTTATTGAAGCTTTAGATGAAGATATTGCAAGTATTGAAAAAGGTAATATAGATGAAGTAATAAATAGACGTCATATAGATACTTCTATATATGCAAATATTCCTGAATTATTTAAACAATTAAAACAATTTAGAAAAGAATCATATGAAAATAAGGGTCAATCCAATACAACATATGAAGCACTTGAAGAATTTATTGTTGAAAGTTTTACTGGAATTGATCTTATGAGGTATCTTAATGGAATTGATGCTAAAACTTCTAATTCAGCAAATCATAAAAATGCTTGGCAGAAAATTCTTGATTTTATTGGAAAACTATTTGATGTTACTATTCGTAAAGGTTCTCTTAGAGAAAAAGAACTTATTTCTTTAAGTGAAGTATTAAATAATAATGTAAAACCAACTAAAAAAGAAACTAAAAAAACAGAAAAGAAAATAAATAATACTGAATCTGATTCAAGTAATTTACCTAAAGAAGGAGATTTATTTGGAAATGATGATACAAATGATTCAAATAATAATCAAACAAATATCGACAATAATACAGATAATAATCAAGAAGAAGAAATCGGTAATACAGATATAACTGATACAAAAGATGATGATTATAAACCAGGTTTTGATTCAAATGATGATTATAATTGCGATGATTTTGAAAATATGGATTCTGCTACAACAGAATATGAGGAATTTAATACATATCCAACATTATATGATGCAGTTAGCGACTTACCAATGTCAGAAAGGTCAAAATTTATAGATTTAATCAATTCTGCTGATATTTCAGTGTCTTGTCGATAAATTATTCATAAATGATTTTTAAATGGCTTAGAGAGAAAATTTCATCTCTCTAAGCTAAATTTTATTTTTAATAATATATTTAATTATGAGCTGTAATTTTAAAGCAACAAAGGCTGGCACTAGCCTTAAGTACATAACTGGTTCAGATGCTAGTTATTTTAATGCACTTCAAAGTTTAGTAGTTAATACTGTTACTGATAGTAATGGTGAAGAACGTCTTCAATTTACTAAAGGATTTGTTGACTATTATCAAAGTTTATTTGGTGAGGAAAACATGCCTAAATTTGATGATAGCGAAAGAGGTAATTTAGCTCGTACAATAACAAATTATTATTTGAGTAAACATTTTAATGTCAGTGCTCAAAGTAATAATACTTATTTTGAAGAATCTGTAAAAAAATTTGGTTATCGTAATACTCATGACAAGGTATTTGCTATGAAAAATATCGGTAATCGTATGCGTACTTTTTATATTAATGATGTACAGAAAGGTATAGATATAAATAAAGAACGTATTCTTAATGACCTTGCTAATAGAACTACTAAATGGCTTACTGTTCAAGTATTAACTGATTATTTTAAAAATGCAAAACTAAAAGAGGATAAAGCAGAAAAGAATAAAATGTTTAAATCTATTCTTGTTGGAGATGAAAATAAAGAATCATATATAGAAGCCATTGAAAAATCTCTTAAAAAGGCTGATTATCAGGATCGTAATAGATTTGCTGTTCTTAAAGAAATTCTTGCTGATAAAGTTAAATTCTTTACAGAAGTTCAACTTAGTAATCCTCTTATTGGTGAAATTGCATATAAAGATGAATCTATAGATGAAGAAATGGAAGATATCAAATCTTCTATAGATGATACTGAAGATTCAACAAAAAATAATGCTGAAGATGAAGAAGGTTTAACAAGAGGAGATTATGAGCAAAATCATTGGGAAGATTCTACTGCTCTTACTAATAATTTTATGAAAGGATTTAGTTCTAAAATAAGAACTTATCTTGCTCTTGTTCCAAAACTTACTTCTGTGAATTATGATATTAATACAGAGAACAATAAAATTAGTTATAAATATCAGTATGATAGGTCTAATCCTTTAGGATTTGTTGATTATATTGATTTAAAAAATGTAATTGCTGTTATTACTTCTGCTGCAAATAGAGAAACATTAACTGACTTTATTGAATCTATCAAAAATGCTGCAAATATTCCTGGAATGGAAGGTTTAATTAAAGTCTATAATGATATTAAAGACAATCCTGATTTTGCACAACAAATTAAACGTGAATTTAAAAATGTAATAACTAAATATGAAACACGTAAAGATAACGATTCTGTATATATGACAAAAAGTAATAAAAATAATAATGCAGAACAAGTTTTATCTTTAAGTTTCTTGAATGATGCAAAATACACTTCTGTTCAAATTGAATCAGATGATACTATTAAAACAGTAGAGACCATCAGTGGAAAAATAAAAGAATATAGGGATGCGATTGATAAAAATGACAATTTAAAATCTGCTAAATTATATAATGAAATTTGTAATGATTTAGCTTCTAGATTTGCATTATATTATCCTAGTATTGATAAAAATTCTATAGAAGCTGCTATTAGATGTAATGGTATTGATAATGGTAGAACTATAATATCTAATATGAGCGGTTTTAATAATACTTTAATAACTATTGCTAATGCATCTAAAAAATGTAGAGAAAAATATGAAGCTAAAAATAATAAACTTTCAGAATTAAAAAAAGCTAAAAAAGAAGTTGAAACAGCATTAAGAGAAATATATCAAATTCCAGAACAAGAAAATAAAAAGAAAATAAAAGAACTAGAAGATAAATTGAATATTATAAATAATGCTATTACAGAAACATATGCAATTGATGTAAGAGATACATCAATGGTTTCGGCTACATCTGCTTTAGCAAATATTCTTTATAAATATTCTATAGTTAAACTTGAACTTAATAGTCGTAATGCTGCTGGCAATCTACAATCAGATTTGATTAATTCTTCTATGCTTACTTACTTGACTAATATATTAAATGGTTCTAGAATAGATGATGATGGCAATAAAGAATCTCTTGTTAATTTTGGTAAATTTAAATTTAAGGGAAATCAATATAGTTTAAGTAATATATTAGTTGAAAAAACTGATGAAAAAGGAAATACTATAAATTATGGATTATTTTATAAAGATGATGATGGTACATACAAACCTACAGAATATGCAGACCAACTTTTAAATATTGCTTTATTTAATGGTTTAAGTGACCCTAATACATCAGATAATCTTCTTTATTCAGAAATGGCTTTAGGTGATTATGTATATACTGCATTTAGCAATTTCTTTAATTCTGATGAGAATATAGATAGTGACCGTAAACATACTAAATTAGGACGTTGGGAAAATATTCCACTTGCTAATTATTTTATGCGTACACCATCTGATGCACCTAAAACATTTATTGTTCGTGCACCAAAATATACAATTAAAGGTTTGTTTTCTATTTCTAATAAAAGCGATGTAGATTTAGCCATAGATGCATATACAAATCAAAAAATAAATAAAATTAGTTATGATGATTTCAAAAAAGAAATAGGAGTAAGTACACCTAAATTTATACGTATAGATTTAAATGATAAAAATACTAAAACACAAATATTAAATGATTTTAGTACTTATGGTATAAAAAGAACTGTATGGAATAACCAAGTATTCAAAACAGATAGAGTCAATAAAGTAGCATATTTTGGATATGAAATTACAGACGAAGAAGGACGTACAAGTAAATATGTAATTAAAGGAGATCTTTCTGCTGTAAATGGAGATAAAATAACAATAACAAATGGTAAAGCTACTCTTATTGAATCAGAAAAAGATATTGATTTTGTAACTCCTATTGTTAGAGATGATGTATCTAAAACCACATACAGAGAAGGACATATTGGAGGAGTAGTTGTAAATAGGTCTATAAACAAAAGTCATCCGATTTATCAGCAATTTAGAAATGTATTTGAACAAGAACTTACAAATATGGCTTCATTTATCGATAGATATTATGAAACTGCTGAGGATGAAAGTGACCCAACTCTTAGAACGCATATGACTCGTCAACTCGAAGGTAAAGATAAAGGTAAACCTATACTTAAACCTGGATTTGATGAGGAAACAATGAATAGAACATTATATAGATTGTATCATATTGGAAATGGTAGTAAGTCTCATATCGAAAAAGTAAATGGAAAATGGAAATTTACTGGTAATTTATTTACTAGTGATAAATTTACTATAATTGATGATAATGGAAATTCTATAAATTACGGTCAAAGAATATTAGATACTGTATTTAATGGTTTATATGGAGAAAATATCGATAATGATTTAAGATATAGAAAAGACGTAAATGGAAATATTGTTATAGATTATACCGATGAGCAAAGAGATAAAATTGACGAAGAAATTAGTAAATTTATTGTTGACTATATGAATGACAATATCCGTAAAATGGATAAATTTAAAAATCTTGATGTAGCCAATATAATAAATGATAATAATGTAGTAGAATTTGTTCTCAATTACAGACTTGCTTATATTAATTTTAATGATTTATTTGAAGGTGATGCTAAATTTTATAAATCATCTCAAGATTTTCTTAAACGAGCAAAAGAAGGTCAAGCTGGAGGTATGAGTTATGGCACATTTAATCTTTATCAAGACCTTACAGCTCGTCCTGTTAATTTAAATCCAAATGAATCTAAATTAAATAGCGATGCTGTTCAAGATAAACTTACAAAATTAGGTTTAAATGTACAACAACGTACAGGATTTATTGGTGTTACTGTTAAAAACACAGTTAAAACTACAGCTGAAGTAGCTAAAAATGGTCCTATCGCCCAACATCTTTCTAAAATATATCAAAAAGAAGGTATGACTAAAGATGAGGCAATTGAAGCTGCAAATAATCATATGTCTGGTTTTGAAAATACTACTGTCAATGATGCTCAGTCTTATATTACATTTGAAGAATGGATTAGACGAATTGCTTCACGTGGTCAGCTTGATGAGTATATGCCTCTTATTGAAGCTATACAAACAAATAAACCTATTCCTATAGGTCTACTTAAAAAGTTTGTACAAGTTCAAAAGAACTTCTATTATGATATTCATTACGATGCTGAAACTAATACTCATGTACCTAGACAAATTAAAAACGCTGAATTTGTTCTTGTTCCAAGATTTATAAAGGGTACACAACTTGAAGATGTATATAATGCAATGAAAGCTAATAACATTGATCAGCTTAACACTGTAGAAACATCTAAAGCAGGTAAAGCAAGAATACTTGAATTGTTTGACGAAACTACAGGAGAAGTTACTCAAGAACATTTAGATGATTTTAATCAAAATGCTGGAAGTTTTAATGAAACTTATTACTATGAATTTCTTTATACTCAACAAGAAACTCCTCAGCATATGAATGCTGCTAATAAAGCAGGTATTCAAATTATGAAAAAAATTCTCGATAATATTAAAGATGAAAAAACTAAAGATTTATTCCAATCACTTTATAGTAAAAATATACAAGAATCATTTAAAGTTGTAGCTGAAGAACTTAGTATTCCATTAAACGAAGATGGATCTATTCAACTTGATGCTGATGGTAACATTCAAGGAATAGATATGAATTTCTTTATGAATAGACTTCGTAAAGAATGTATGCGTCAAGGTTTAGATAGTAATATGATGGAGTATTTTACTCTTGATTCTACAACACCATTAAAACTTGACGGACGACCAAATACTGTAATGGATACTTATATGAGTAATGTTATGACTAAAGCACAAAGTGTTTGTCAAGCATTATTTAATAGTGCTGTTACTCGCCAAACTCTTCCTGGTTTTCATGCTGCTCAGATTACTAATGTAGGTTTTTCTGCATCTAACAACAATATTGTATATAAACTTACTGATGCAGGTAAAGGAAGAAATTTAAAAGACAATTTGACAAAAGATGAATTTAATAAACTTCCTAAAAAGAATCAAATATATTATATTCAAACTAAAGGTCAAATTGGTATATCTAAAAATCTTAAATATCATCCAGCTGTAGAAGGTAAGACGAATCAAGTTCATCCATATGTTGAAGTTATGCTTCCGAAATCTAATTTTGGATTTAAAAGAAATGAAGATGGAACATATGATAAATCCGATGATGAATTATTGAAAGAACTTCAAGATGAAGGGTTAGATCAATTTATAGGTTATCGTATTCCTACTGAAGGTAAACAATCTATTTGTTTAATGAAAGTTGTTGGCTTTATTGATGATGCTCTAGGAAGTACTATTGTAGTACCTGATAACTGGGTATCTCAAACTGGTTCTGACTTCGATATTGATTCAGTATATGGAATTCAACATTCTACTTATATTGATAATACAGGAAAAATAAGAAAGATAAAATATTCTGAAAAACCAGATATTTATGATTATGCAAATTATATAAATAAACATCTTGACAAAATAAATAAAATTAAAGATAAATCTGTTAAATCAAAATTTGAAGCATTACAAAAAGAATTAGATGATAAATTTAATGAACTTCGTCAAGAATTATCTGATGAAGAAAGTGCTGCATACGATAAACTTTCTGATGAAAGTAAAGCAATTATTAAAGAAGCACACACTAAATTTAAAACAAATAGTGTTAATGCTAAAACTGGAAAACTAACGAAAGATGGATATCTAGAACAGTTAGAGTTTGTTGCTAATTATTTAAGTAAAAATAAAAAAGAATTAGATGATGCAGATAAAAACTTTATAGATGTGCATAGCGATTTAGTAGACGCTATTTCTAATGAATATACAGATAAACGTAATTACAGAAATATTAAAGCTAAAGAAATTCTGCAAGATAGAATTGACAGATTTAATAATAAAGCTAAAGAATTAGGATTAATGACTTATGATGAATTTATACAATCTGACCCACTTGATATAAATTCAACTAAGCAAAGAAGTAATAAGATTGCTGACATAATGATTCAAATTTTGTCTTCAGATGAGGCATTTGAAGAAAATACAGGTCAATCTAAATTTACAGATATTATTGAAGCTCGTGACAGTATTATTGATAGTAAAACCAAAAATGCTCGTAAGAATAGAAGTTGCTTTGATTTTCTTAATCAAGCAGAATATCAAGAAGATGTTATGAGTGGTGCAAAACTTAAAGCATTTAGTGTTACTCGTGATACGTTCTGTTCTGTATGTAATATTGCTAAACCAAAAATAGATTCTGATAATGGAATATATATTAGATATTCTAACTATTCAAATGAAGAATTGCACAAACGTTTTGATTTTGAAGAAGAAGGTATATCTAATGTAAACGATGATAATGTTGTATGTCATTTAACTATTGGATGGACTAATGATAATAAACAAGTAGATGGAAATATATTAACATCTTATAGTTCTGAAACAACTGCTCATATTCTTGATGCTGTTAAGGAAGGTGCTATTCCTAATGTAAATGATTTTACTTTTGGAGTATATAAAACTTTAGTTGATATAGGTAGCAATTATAAAACTTCTGTTGCATTTATAATGCATCCAGCTATTACTAGAATAGTTAGAGAATATAATAAAGGAAAATCTCTTTATACAGAAGAAAGTGTTAAACCTATACAAGAAGCATTAAGAACTTTAGCTGAAGATGCAGGTATTGATACTAGTGGAATATATACTACTAAATCATTGATAAAAGCTCTTAACGAAAAGTTTTCTAGAAATTATAGTATTTCTAAGAATAATAAAATTATATTAGATGCAACCGAATTAGCATATGAAGTTAAATTAGGAGAAGATGTTTCTTTAGACAGACAATATGACATTATAATGGCTTATAATGATATAAATAGAGTAAGTCAAAATATTCAGAAATTAGTAACTGTATGTAATCCTGATAGATTTGGTGCAAAACAAACTATATTTGCTACTAATAATGTATTTAGAAAAATTGCAAAATATAGTCAAACTAAATCTGCTAAAATGCTTACAATAAATGGTCAACCATTTCTTAAAGCAATGTATCCGGGACTGATTGATGACCGTGGTAGAATAGATAAAATAGGATATTTAAAAAATATAGAACAAGGAGCATATGGATCTCTTAATTCATTTTTAAAATGGTCTTCTGTTACATCTACATTTATAAATAGCATGATATTTGATACTCAACGTACAGATTTTATAAATGAAGTACTTGGACTTCAAAAAGCATTTGGTGTTAATAGAGATATTACAGAAGATGAATATAATGATTTTGAAAACTATATAATTGCTGATGCCGCTGTTAATACAATAGCTATGCAAAAAGCTTATACCATAAGCTCTCTTACGGGGCGGGTTGAATTTATAAATAGAACTGATACACAAGAACGTATTAGAATTTATGGTTATAATAGACCCCAAGTTGTATCTTTTAAAGTAAAAGATATTGTACATCCTACTCAAGCAGAAATTGATGCTTGGAGTAATCTTAGTCCTGCTCAAAAAGTTGCATGGTTACAAGCAAACACAGAAGAAAGAGGTATTTTTGATTTTATTGCTGTAGATCTTTATGATAATTATAAAGTAGGAAATAAAGAATATCCTGCACAATCTATTAGGTTTAAAGAAGATAGTATTGATACAGAGACTGCATATACTTTATTTGAAGATATAGCTACATCATCTAATCCTTTGATTAAATTAACTGCAATGGATTTAATTAAATACGCATTTGTTATTGAAGGAAATAAAATTAGAAGAGGAGCTATTAATAAACTAATTAAAAATAGTATTCTTCGGAACGACGATATGTTTACAGACGAAATAGGTAATCCTCTTAGTTTAATGTCTCAAATAAGAAGTAACATGAATGTGATTACTGATAGAGACTTAACAGAAGATTACGTAAGAAGTCATTCAGATGCTAAATTTATACCTCATAAAGAAATTAAAAAAGAAAGAAAAGGTAGAATTTGGGTTAATCAACTTAATATGGATGCAGTTCATGGTTATTTAATAGAACTTGATGTTCCTGTAAATATGTCAGAAGCAGAAGCTGCACAAGCATATGAAGATTCGTTAAATGATTCAGAAATAAATGAAGATGTAGAAACAGAAGAAGAAAATATCGAAAATAAAGAAGAAAATAAAGAAGATGCGGCTAAACAGGAAGAAGAAAAGAATCTTCTTGCAAAACAAAAAAATGATACTAAATTAGCTAAAAAATATGGATTATTTGATATCAATACTGAACATGATACCCCATATGTAGTTTTCAATTTTAAAATAGGTAAAAAATCATATTCTGCTTTATTTAAAACTGAAAGACGTGGAAATAAATTATTTGCTTATCCGTTAAATAAACTTGATTCAAATGAACATAGTTTATTTAGTATAAATCCAACAAACGATGAACTTAAATTCCCATCACCAGTTTATTATAAAGCTATAATTGATGATAAATTTAACATTACACCTACAATAACAGATGAGGATAATGATAATATGAAACAATATTATCGTTCAGATGTTCATATCGCTAAAGCTAAAAAGGTTAATCAATTTAATATTCAAGAAGATGCAAAGAAAGGTATATATGGTGCTAATAAAGTTATTGAAAAAATAACTAATGCTATTATGCAAGGTAATAATCATAATATTCAATTTAACAATATTTATCTTGCAGATAAATTAGGATACCATTTAAGTGCTCCACAAACTATTACAACTGTTGTAAAAACAACAGATATTAATGGTAACGAAGTTACACAAGAAATAACTAAACAATACCGTTTCCATAAATTGCATACAGAATTTAATGGAAAACGTACCGGATGGACTTCTACTTCAATAGAGGCTATTCCTTACGAACCTAAAGATACATCTTCTAAAAATAAGAATACAAATTCTAATTCTAAAGCTGAAGTTTTAAACTCTTCTACAACAGAATATGAATTTGATACTTATAAAGATATTAGTAGAAGAAGTAAGGAAGGTGATGTTTTAGCGTATAGAGAAATTAATCATCTTAAAGAATTAGGTTTTACTGAATTAAAAGAAGATTTTAGCAAATATCAAAATGACACATATGATTCTATAGCAAGATATACTAAAGCTAAAGTTAATCAATTAATAGACACAGCTAATCAATTTATTAAAGGAGAAGATGGTCATTGGATTAGTATATTTGATCCAAAAGCTATTGATATAATTAAATTAGATCCAGTTCAACAAAGAAGATTTAATAAACTACTTCTTGACGTTAAAGCAATACAACAGAAATATAGTGCGATTTATGATGTTATCGAAGATTCTGATACTCCTGTCGAAGTTAAAGATTATATTAAATCTATAAAAGATAGTCTTAAAAATTTAAATGATAATATAAATGTAAGTGAACTTAATGCCAAATTTGCTAGAGAAGTTGTAGCTAAATGGTCAGATGACCCAAAGATACAAAATGGACTTGTTGATGTTTTAAACGGTTATCATGCTACTAGTTGGGCAGATGCTTGGATAGGTGATCTTCAAGATTCAGGCAATAGTATGGTTCAAATTATAACGAAACATATTATGTCAGATATTAGAGGTAAAGAAATGATGGCTAAGAAAAATGCTGATGATTTTGTTAAGCATATTCAAAGCATTGCTAAAAAAGGAACTGTAGATTGGAATAAATTAGTAGATAAATATGGTAAATTGATTAGACCATATAATGATAAATTTGAAAATGATTTAAAAGAATTAAAAACAAATGTAGAAATAGCTAGAAAAAATATAGATTCAGACCCATTAGGTTATTTAGAAGCAAAGCACAAATATGATTTATTTAAACTTAACTATATAAATAGACCTATTGTAGATGAATATTATAAAAAATTATATGAATTAGATGATGAAATGATGAATCATGCTTCATATAAATACATATTAGCTGAATATATAAAACTTAGAGAAAAACTTAATGATATAAATAAACGTAGAGATAATGGAAAACTTGATGACGAATTAGCTAAAGAATATAAAGAAATATCTAAAAAAATCAATTCATTAAAAAGTGATTATGATTTTGATACTTTTGAACTAAAACAAACTTATTCGCCAGAAAATCCAATGCCTGGAATAAAATATTATCCTGATGGTTCAGAAAAAATTGAAGATAAAGAAAAATTTATATCTGCAATTTTAAATAGTCGTCATTGTGCAAATGCGTTACGTAGTTATATTAATAAATTAAATGAAATTAATGCAGAATACATTGATATAAAAGCCAAAGATGAATTTGAAGAAACTTTGGATAGAATGTTAGATATAATAAACGATGCAGAACAACGAGACGATTCAGGTTATAAAACTGTTTCAGATACTGTATTAAATAATGATGAAAAGTATCAAAGAGCAAAAGCGTGGTTAGCTTCTAATGCTATTTGGAAAGTAGATAAAAAAGTATCAGATGCTATATCTTGGGCATATAATATTTTAGCTAATGGAAAACCTAAGCAGAATAGTAGAATAGTTACACGTAAATCATTATTGATTCAGAAGAAACTTGCAGATGGAGTAAAAGTATATGATGAAGAAGGTAGAATTATAGGAGATATATTTACTGAAGAAGAACAAAAGTCAATTCAAGAAGATGAACAAGGTAGATATAAAAATACTATGTATGCTGCTGGAAATGAACAATATCTTATAAGTAATGCTCCTGAAAATAGAAAAGTTTATCCTAGAATTGTATACAATATGCTCACTACTAATAATGCTATTCCAAATACAGAATATCTAAAGTTAGTAGAAGAAATAAATAACATTCTAAGACCATATTATGATACTATTCAAAAGAAAGTAAATATGGTAACTGAGAGCGATAGAATTAGTGAAGATGATTTACGCAAACTAGCTAAACTTTATGATAAACTTAGAGAAACTAAAAAGACTATAGTTCCTGAAGGTATGCCTGGTAAAGGAAAATCTGTTGCTTCATTTATTAAAAACTTTATGATTCATGATGACCGTGCATATAATAAAGAAAAGTTTGATGCAGATTATGCTCTT
The DNA here is from genome assembly GCA_963633325.1 of uncultured Treponema sp. GTDB lineage: Bacteria > Bacillota_I > Bacilli_A > Acholeplasmatales > Anaeroplasmataceae > JAEELC01. Next base: position 25,684 of record CAVGYR010000001.1, on the reverse strand, counting down.
GCTAAAAATATAGGTGGAGAATATCTTAGACTTTGGGAAGAAGTTAATATGGAGTATGAACCATTACTTGATAGTGAAGGATTTGTAGTAAAAGATAGTGATGGTAATATGTTATATGATTTAACTAAACGTCATCCTAATAGATTTTTATATGGTAATCTTGTTTTAGATGAAGATAAATTCTTTGGTTTAATAAAAAGTAAAACAAAAAGAAAAGAATTAGAACAAGAAATGCGTGATAAAAATAGAGCATTACGAATAATTAATGAGTATCTTGAACAAACTCGAACTCCATATTATGTAAAAGCTATGAAAGAAGCTAGAAGTAAAGGAGAAGATTATTTTAAAGAATGGTACGAAAGAAATCATATATGGAATCCATATAAACATTCATATGAACCTACAGGTATATGGCAAAAAACAAGTGTAGTTCCTGATTATGCTAATGGGAAATGGAAACCTAATTATGCTCAACAAGTTAAAACTCCAAAAAAAGAGTATGAAAATAGCGCATATAAAGGAACAGGTTCTAGCAATTTAAGTAATTATAAAACCGATGCAGTAGATGATACTTATACAAATAAAACAGAACTTAATGATGCAGAAAAAGAAACACTTGAATATGTAAAAACTACTTTAAATAAATTAGTACATGATCAAAGAAGTAAACGATACATAGATGAAGGTTATCTGCCTAATGCTCAAGCTCTTGCTCAACAAGATCTTAAATGGTTTGTTAAACAGGTAGGAGAATTTTTTGGTTGGAGTGATTATGGAAATAAAATTGGAAATAAAGATTTATTAGACCATATGAATTATACTACTGATTTTACTCCAGCTATGCCTATGTTAATAAAGCAACTTAAAACTAAAGCTTCTATTGATGTAGAAGAAATAAAAAGAAATACTCCCCGTAAAGAGGATTATTCTACCGATGAAGAATTTAATAAAGCTTTTGAAGAACATAAAAAGAGACTTGAAGAAGCAGAAAAAATAAATGAACAAATTCATGTTGAAAATCTTAATAGAAACTTTGTTGAAAATATAGCTACATTTATTTCTCTTGCTGGGCATTTCAATGCAGTTCAAGATAATAAATATTTATTCTATTATCTTCAAGATATGGTTGGAACTCAAGAAGTACTAGAAAGTAATCTTGGTTATAAAGGACTTCGTAAAGATACATCTAAAAGTACTAAAGATGTTACAGCATATCATAAAGAAATCGATGAACGATTATATAAGCAATTAAGTAATTGGGGAAGTAGATTACTATTCGATAGTTATAAAATGCCTAATGCAAAAATAACTAAAGGTATGAATATTGTACAATCTCTTACTAGTGCTAAATTTATGATGTTAAATATCATTGGAGGTATAGAAAATATAACTGTTGGTAGAAGTGCTATATTTGGAGAACATATTGCTAAACAATTTGTAGGTAATGCAAATTGGGAAAAAGGCAAATCAATGTGGTATAAAAATTCTCTTAGTTTTATTAGAGGATTATACTCTGAAACAAGCACAACACTGGCAGATGCTATAATTAAAGCAATGAATGTTGTAGATTTTGATGAAGTTACAGGTAGACCAAAAGGTAATTTTGATAGTCATAACGCTATAGAACGTCTTAGAGATTTTATGTATTCTCCTAATGCTATGGGTGAACATATGATGCAAAACGGTATGATGTTCGCTATGTTATATGATTGTAAACTTATAGAAGTAGAAGATTATAAATCTAAAGGAAGGCTTCCATATAGAATTATGAATTTGTTTCAATATACTGAACAACTTCATGAACAGGCTATGAAAGAGTTACTTGCTGGAACTCCACTTGCAATTAAATTTGAGAAGTTTATTGAATCTATAAAATCTGATGAAAATAAACTTAAAGATTATGCTAGAAATAGAAAAGATATAGCGACAGAATTTGCTAACATTTATCTTAATAATAGCAAAAAGAAAGAGTTTTATGCTAAACGTAAAGAACTAGAAACTAAAGCTAAAGAAAAGTTTGATACACTTCCGTCTATAATGGAACAATTAGATTTAGTTGACGGTAAACTTGGTTTTAAAAATGGTTCTAAAATGCAAGAATTAAGTACAACTTCAACATTTGGAGAACTTAATGATGCTTATGCTCTTTTAGGCGAATTTAAAGGTAGAGTTATTGCAACAAATAAAGAGATTCACGGTGTTTATGATAGATTAGGTGCTGCTCAACTAGAAAAATATTGGTTTGGTAGTCTAATTACACAATATCATAAGCATATATATCCTGGTATTCTTAAACATTGGAGAAAGAAAGGTTATTTTAATGAAGAATTAGGAGCAAATGAAATAGGTTGTGGACCTGCTCTTTATGATTTTATTACAATGCCTATTCGTCAATACAATGACCGTAAGAAAATGTTGACCGATGAAGAATTAAATGCTCTTGAAGGTACACAAAGTTTATTTAAAGCATATATAAATTTTGCTGAAAACTTAAGATTAAATTGGAATACTCTTCCGGGTTATCAAAGAGCTGCAATTCTTAGAGCAACAGGAGATATATTTGGAGCTTTAGCTGCAATATGTATAGCTATTGGTACTAGAATTATATGGGATGATGATGAACTTAAAGAGAATATGTTTGCAAATCTTATGCTTAGAGAAGCTGATGGTTTAGCTACACAATCTATGATGTTTAATCCTCTATTTTTACCTAGTCAAGCTAAAACACTTTGGAGTAGTCCTATAGCTGGTCTCAATGGTCCAAAAGATATTTATGATGCTCTTAACGTTATAAGTCAATCTATTATGGACGATGATTTTGATTGGAATTATAGTACTGGTAGATATAAAGGCGAAAATAAATTTGCAGTTAGAATTAAACGACAAATACCAATATATCGACAGTGGAGTAATATGACAGGTTTAAGCAAAAGTAATAGTTATTATAATATGGGAGAACATATTCTTAGTGTTATTCCTGTTAAATCTATTGCTGAAGATCTTAGATAAGAAACAATTCTTATAAATAATTAAATAGTAAATGGTTAGTATGCTAGAAATAGTATTACTAACCATTTATTGTTTTAAACTCTATCTGTTACTTAGTGTCGCCATCAAATAAAAAATAAAAAAAGGTGAAACCTAACTTCACAGTCAAGTCCCACCCAAACCACATACTAATATGGTAAATAACTAATTTAATTCGATTATTTGCTTCTAACTGATTAATTATTCAGCAATGAGATAAAAACGTCTTAAAAATGAATTAAATCCATAAATAGACAAAATTTCATTTCGTATAATAAACGTTTCCGTTTATATCGGTTTTTAATATTGTATCGTTATCTATACTATCAGCATAACTATCATTTATATAACAAGGATAAATTGTATCTTGTTCTTTATTAGTTGTATTCTTAATAGAATTATTCTCTTCTACTATTATTGATAATATAATAATCAATATTATAGCTATAAAACTTATTTTTATTTTCATGACAATTGATTTATTTAATAAAAGTCTGACTATTATCACTAACCGTCAGACTATAATTAAAGATATACATTACAGCCAATGTATTTCTTTCATCGTATTTATTATGTCTACTACTGTTTTACTACCTTTAATTACATATTCAAAAGAATTATGTTTTCCATAAAATATAGTAGCAGGAAAATCATCTATATTTAAATTAGTAAGAAATCTAGGACTTATTTCAGAAAAATCCCTAATTTCTAATTTTATATTAGAACTATTGGTATCTTCTATCGCTTTATTCAAATTATTAATTTGAACTTTACAAGCAATACAATTGATTGTTGTAATTACTAATATTCTTTTCATTTTCCTGTACTTCCATATGCTCCATCAGCTCTAGATGAATCTGAAAGTTCTTCTACTTCTTCTAATTCAATTTGAGGATAAGGCATAATTACAATTTGAGCAATCTTCTCAGATACATTATAAGGTTGTTCGTCTATTCTCATATCTCTATTTTTGTAGCAAAGCATTACTTCTCCTCTATAACCAGAATCTACAACACCTACAGAATTTGTAAGATAAGCTTCTGTTTTACGATTACTACTTCTTGGAAACAAAAGACCAACATAACCTTTTGGAATTTCAAATGCTAGACCTGTTCCATAAACCCAACATCCATTTTTATATGAAATACTTGTTGCAGTTAAATCAAGACCTGCATCTTCTCCAGGATGAGCATACTTAGGAATAACAGCTTCCTTTACTAGTTTTTTAATCTTTACTTTCATAACTTAATGTTTAAAATTAATATTACTTATTTGCAAATGTACCATTAAATAGATTACTACAAAATTTTAATCAAAGTTTCTTCTACGGGGCGGCTTAATTTTATCCTCCCCGTAGAAGAGTCTATTGATTTAATTCTGTTTTAATTCTATCTATCCATTCATTAGCATCATCTTTATCGTCAAATACAAGTTTATCAGGAACACAAGGTATAGTGTTATCGCCAACTTTTATAGCATAAGCTATAGTCTGATAAGTATTTGTTTTTATGACTTGAAGTTGTACAACTTCACCATAATCAAACCAACCATCAACATGATTAAAGAATAAAACTACATTTCCTATATCATGTTTAGGTTGGTCGATTGTATGTTTTGACATCTCAACTAGCATACGCAACTGCTTCACTAAATGCTTTGTTCATATTATTATTAGCATTACCCCAAACTAAACTATTCATACGTTTCTCACCTTCTAGATTAGCAACATTGCAATAAAATCCAGTAACTGCATTATATGCACCCCAAACAGTACCATATATGTCTTGTTGAGCAATACCATCACAATAATAATCAAACATATTATACAATACATTTGCTTTACGAGTACTAATATTAGCACTTTCCAAAGCTCTTACTTGTCTATTTATTACTCTCTCAAAACCATGTTCTTTATCAAATGATAAAAGAAACTCTATTTCTTCTTGAGTAAGTTGTTGTCTACAAAGATATTCCATAACTTCTTTATCATTCATCTTTTTATTATAAAGAGTATTATAAATACCTTGTACATCTATAGCTTGTTTACAAGCTACTTTTAAGACTTGTGAACCAATTTCAAGTTTTTCTTTAGCAGATTGTGTATGTCTTATACGTATATGAGCATATGATTTATTTATTGCTCCATTTAACATATTAGTGCAAGCTACTCGTACAGGACTAATCATAATATCAACAGAACGATTACCTGCATGACCATTTGAAAATATAAGATAATTGTCAATAGGGTCACCGTTTACTTCTGTTTTAACTGGAAGTTTTGCAGTAACAAATACTGTTTCACCTTGATTTAAACACCCAGCTTTATCCCATCTAGCATTGCCATTACCTTCTCCAATTACAGTATTGAAAAACTTAAACGCATCATTGTTTTGAATAACTTCATATCTATCTTGCACAATGCCTAAAGGTCTATTTATATCAGTTCTATATGTAGCGTATGCAGATTTACATTCATGAAATACTGAACCTTTATACGCAAATTCATTCTTAGATATTTCTGTACCAATACGTAATGGCATTTTAGCAACTAAAGGACATTTTTCAACAGTCCAATTAAGGTCTGCTTTATTGATTACATCTTCAGCAGTAAGACAATCTCTTACATCAGCACCTATAGCCCAGGGTAATCCCCCTTTATTAAATTTACTCATAGTTTATTTATTTAATTAATTATATAATTTGCATCTAAATCTTTATTGTCGTATGACCATAAATCTGTCAACATTGTCTCATCTAGTTTTTCAATCTTATTTATATGATTTTGTACTTTTTCGTTTTGATAAGTAATATTACTTAAATTAAGAGTAACTTCAGAAACATCTTCAGCGGAAACAAGAAAACTTACATGAGTTTTATCGACTTCGATATCAGTTGTAATTCTATAAACATTTATTTTTTTCATATTTATCTTATATTAAGTGATTTATTATATTTAATTTCTCCTAAATTTGTACCTATACCATTATCTATAGATTCTTTTAATTGATATTTATCAGTATAAGCTTTAAGTTTATAAATATTAGTAGTATCCATAATATTTATAGTAGTATTAAGAGCTTTACCTGACATAATTTCAGTTAATGGAACTGTCATAGTTACATCTACATTTATAGCACTTAAATCTGATTCTTCGATTTCAATAGGATTTAAATTACCATCTTCATCTTGATTATGTTCCAAGCAATCAATCATAGAATTAACATCTATTGATTTAATATTATTAGTACAATTTGTAAATACTGCACCTGTCAACGTTGCATTTACATAATCTGCTATAGCATCAATTTTATCTTGATAAACTTCAAGAGATTTAGATGGACGAACAGAAACCTTACCTGTAGACCAATCAATCCATTGTTTCCCTTTTTTATCTTCAATTCCAAAAGATTCAACAGCCCAAACAACAAGTTTAGTTATATTTGATATAGAATTATCTTTAGATTTCTTCAATGTTTTCAATCTATCAATTTCTTTATCAATTAATTCTTTATCAGATTTCAAATACTCTATATAATTACACATAGATTTAACTTTAGAGGTAATTGCCTCACCTCCATTTTTAAGAGTTTCTTCAAGCTGAGGAGTAAGTTCTCCTCCGTTATCTTCTAACTCTTGAAACACAGACATCAATTCATCATTGATTTGAAAAATAGTTTTACTCATAATTTAATTAATTAAATGATTATATTACTTACTTGGAATTAATCTTGAATTACATTCCAAATATTTTTCATTCGTTGTTACAAATGTTGATTTTATTTTACCACAACATTTACATCTAGATACATAATTTATACCAATATCGGTTTCATTATCTTTATCTAAAACATGTAATTCATCTTTTATTTCAAAAGTATGATTACCAAAAAAACATTTTGTAGATTGATTCATATTTTTATATATAATCTATTAATAATACTTTCAAATTAGATTCTACAAGAGATTTATTATTTTCTATATATTGTTTATTATATTTTTTAGCAAACAATTTAGTGCCAAAAATATATTGATACCATTTAGAACTTACACTTGCATGATATTCTATAATTGAATATTTAGATGTAAAAATATATTCATTCCAATTCCAATATGTTATAGCAGAATCTATAAATATATTATATTTATTTCTTAATTCAGTTATTAATTCAAGAAAATAACCAACGCCATATGATCTATATGATTTAGGTTTAGTACGTTTATCATATATAAGTCTAATAGGAATTTGTTTATTACCAATATATTTAAGTATATCTTGATGATTAGTTAATTGTCCATAATCAATTCTATTATGAACTATATGCCAAACACCATTTATATAATTAACTCTAATATCAAAATATCTAACATTAGAATTATATTGTTCTTCTATGTTTTTATCTTGACATTTACCCCAAAGTTTAGTTATCTTCCCCCATAAATTTACAGGAGGAAGATAACTTAATGTATTATGACTACCAATCATAATGGAATATCTAAATTAGTTTGTGTATTATGATTATACACATTAGGTGTATCATCTGTTATCATATAATAAACATCACATAATCTTATATCATTATCTGATATCCAATTCAAAGCAATATAATCAGGCTCAGTGATATGTTTATGTTCTTTTTCGTACTTGTCCAAATTTGCTATTTCTATTTGACCAGTAGCATAATTTAATATACTTATCCACATATTATATTATTTATGTTCCAATAAAGATTTAAGTCTATTCGCTATTTCTTTCATACAAGGATGAACTTTACCACTGACTTCATCACATCTAAGATTTGTCCATTGATGCCAATTAAATTTAAATGCAGTATGAACAACTTGAGTTTTAGTACTTAAAGGCAAAACTTGTCTAGCTTGTTGAGCAGTCCATCCAAGATTACGAAGTTTATTATAAACAGTATTGGCTACAGCCATAGCATAACAATACCAATCAATATCGTTCCAAGAATCAAATAGTCGATTATGTTCAGGAAAACACTCAAGATATTGTTCATCTTTAATCCAAGGAAGTTTGACAATAGATATATTATTACCAAATTTATCTTTATCATATGCACAATATCTAGTACTTTCTTCACTAATACTATGAATTCTATGACGATTTAATTCACGACTTACACCTATATCCGTAATAAAACTTACAGTAATTCTATCATAATATTTAAAACTATCATCTTCATCTATAAAATTTAAATCATCAAACCATCTATTTTCAAATAGAACTCTCATATTTGTGGTAACATAATCAAATTTTTCATCAGTATATACTTCAGAATAATGATTATTTTTATATTTATTAAATACAATAGATGGAAATCTTAAATGAACAGTCCCATGTTCAAGTACACTTCCATGTACTTTTAGCATAAAATGTTCATTATAAGATTCATGTAACACATCTACTCCTTTAAATATGGTTCTAACTAAAAATTGATAATCTGATTCATTATTATTTTTAGGAGTACTCTGATAACAAACTCTAGCACATCTAGCTATATGTTTCCAAATAGAATCTAAATCAAATCCTGTTTGCTTCCAAATTTCTACATTTGGATTTACAATATTAATCATAATTTATTTATTAAATTCAACTATAACATTATTACCTTTTCTATCTGTAACAGATATATAATTTCCATCAGAATTCTGATTATATACATAACCATCTTTATCTTTTACTAAACAATCGACTCCATAATCTTCTACTATTTCTGATGTTATATTAGAATGATCATACTCTGATACAAGATTCATATTATAATGTAATACTTTATCTGTTATGGTTTCGTATTTATGACTAATATAATCATTGAACCAAGCAAGAATCATAGTACAATAATTAGCCAAATCTTTTATTGTATCAATCATACTTTCATCTTTAATAGCTATATCTATGTCACCAATAAAAGTTTGTTTTATACAATTATTAAGTCTATTAATTTTATCATATAATCTTGCTAAACCATACTTGATACCTAATTCATCACAACCTTTATTAAAAGCATTGTTATAATCATGGTTCTTTTTAGCCATAAGATTAAGCAATTTGTTTTGCTCATCTCTAAGAGCTACAACTTCAGAAGTAATATATTTTTCTTCAACTACTTCCTTAAGTTTATGTTTCCAATAATTTAAATCTACAGTTGTCATAATATTTACAATTTTAATTTTATTTATCTAATACATCACTTGTACCAACAGCTTGTATAGTCTTATTGGTATTTAAATATATTAATTTTTCTTTTATACAAGTATCAATATCCTTATCAAGAGGAAAAACAAGTAAATTTTGAAGATTATAATATCTAGCAAAATTCTTTATATCTTCAAACCATAAAGTATGACACCCAATAACAATTTTATAATCATATACACCTAATGATTGTTTAAATATGTCATCATATTTTTCACAATAACTTAAAGATGTAATTTGAAATTTATTAATATAATATTTATTATTAAATGTTATATTTAATGTTCCATTTATTATGTAATCAGTATATAATTGATTAAATATACGTATTGCATCATATAGATATACAATAGCATTTCTACTAGTTTCAATCCAATTAGGTTTATTAGATTTAATTCTTAATTGAGTAGTAGGAAACATATATCTAATATATGGATAATAAACATTCTTAACAGTCCTATTACTACTATTTTTAACAACAGTAGCTACTTTATTTAAATTACTTGTAATACCTCTTCTCCATTCATCTACATATTTATAATTTTCTATGAATTTATTTCTATTACGTTGTTCTAATTCTTTACATTTATTTTCAAATCTTATATTTGCACTTTTTTCAAATTCAATTATTTCATCTTTCCATTTATCTTCATCAAAATGTTTATCTACTTCTTTCCAAGCAACATCTTTTTTATAGCAATATTTGGTATAGAATATAGCTTTTTCTATAAGATGTTTTTCATTATCATCAAATAATGTATTATCACTTATAGTTTTAATAGATGGAAAATCTACTTTTATATTTCGAACATAATAAAAATCATCTAATGGTTTATTTAAAGGAATATAATTTTTATTATTTCGATACAAATCAAGTATTTCTATTCTAAGATTTTCTCTATTTACAACATGCCAACTATTATCATTATAACATATTTTACATTTACAATCTGTTTTAGTTATTCTATAATCATAATAGAATGTATCAAGATAATCTTTAATAAGAGTTCTAGTATATGCTTTAAGTAGATGTCTTTTGTTAATTGCAGACGTAATATCAGGCATAGATATATGTTCAGTTAAAGCATATATCTTATATCCATGAGGTAAACTGGATTTAATACTATAATAATATTCACTATTTCTATATATAACTGCTATTTTACGTTTTCTATCAATATATGCAATACATCTTTGTTTAAGACCGCCTTTCCAATCAAGTTTATTCCAATTTTCATTTATATATTCAGGAGAAAGACGTTTGCCTATATATTCATCTCCTCTAAAGAAATAACCATAGCCAAAACAATAAGATTTATAAGAAGAATTAAACCATCCAGGTTCATCTCTATAAATACCTTCATGTATTCCAGCATACTTAGTAAATACATGAGCAATACGTTTTTTAGGTTTATCACCTACTACTTTAGTTTTGTTCATAATTCTAGATTTAAAACATTAATAACAACCCGGGTCACATCCGCCGACAAATATAATAATAAACCAACATATTATAGCCAATGCGAACACAATTCTAATTAAAAAATGAAAGCAACCCTCATCAGGTTCAGGATTAAAATCATAATTATTCATATACAGATAAGATTATATTTTGTATGTATAAATTTTGAGTATAAACTATTTTTATTTGATTACTGATTAATTAATTGTTTATATATAAATAATTCAACAGAAATCAAATAAACAGATAATTATACTCTTCTACAGGAAGGGAGACATAATAAAAGTCGACTAAATTAATAGCCGACTTATTATTAAATATCTAAACAATATATTTCTCCATCATCTTGTTTATTTACAAGTTTAATATGAATATTCATATCATTTTCAATATCACTTAAATAACTTTTTCTCCATATACTACCAATATTAAATCTACATCTTCCAAAATTATCAAGATTAGTACATTCTGTTTTACTATCACGAAAAATATTATCAGAACAAGCTAAATAAAAATATTCTCTATTTGTTTGAAGATTGTATTTTTTTAAAAGAGTATAATATTTTCTGTATTTGATTTCTTTACTTAATATACGTTTATATTTAACAGAAATCCAAGTTTTATCTTTATTTATATTTCTTTTTATAGTATCATATGCAACAATATTCATAAATTATTCTACTTTTATAACTTTTGCATGAAATGGAACTTGTTTAATTCCACTACGTTCACGAAATTCAACAAAAGCAAATTTACCTAAATATTTTTCTTTATTTTTAAGTATATATTCTTGTCTGCTATGGTCTGCATTTATAGTACATTCAAATTGTTCAGTATTAATATCATTTTGTAAAATGAATTTACAAAGATTAGTTCTAACTCCTTCAGGAACAATGTCTATTATTAGAAATTTAGCATCATCTACACGTTTATATTTAAACATTGCAGAATTACGTTTACCAAATTGATATTCAGCAGAAACATCTCTTAGTATAAGACCTTCAAATCCTAAATTAATAAACTTATCTCTAAACCTAGTAGCATCAATAATAGAAGATACTTCTATATCTGGTAATAAAACTAATTGAGATTTATTATTCAAGTGTTGTCCATAAGTATCAAATGTATAAGCTAATCTACTAATATTTTCAGTTTTAAACTTCTTTCTACTTTCATAACTCATATTATCAATACTAATATCATAACACCAATATTGAAGTTGAGTATGTTGAGGAAGAGTAGTATTTTTTACAAATGAATTAATATTATTAACTGATTGACCAGGTACATAAAGTTCTCCATCTAATTGAGCACCTTCATCTATCATTGCGTCTAATAAATCAGATTTAATTGCAGGAAGAATTATTTCATCCATCCAATAAAGTTTATCAGTCCAATCTGTTCCTTCTCTAGAATGATAAGTTAATCTAATAGGTGTAAACATATCTTGAAGATTTTGTTCAGCACCTATAAGACATCTTACACCATTTATTTTATATTGTCCAAAATATGTAGATTTAATAAATGGTTTATTATCTTTGAGAACTTTAGCAAGCATTGGAAGTACAAATCCATCACTAGTTGTATTATTTTTAGGAAGATAATTATTAAGAAAATTAATTAAACTAAGATTATCTCTAATATCCATTGGAGCATTATCTTTAATTTCAGATAATTGTTTATAACCTTCCTTACGTTTAGCTTTAATTCTAGATTCTACTTCATTGGCTTTAATCAAACGTTTTAAAATAGTTTCATTGTGAGGATTACCTCCTAACACACCATATGATATATTTATATCTCCGTTTGATATTTCATCAATAGACCAATATATTGGTGAATTTTTAGCGTTTCTTTTATATAATATCATAGACTTACTTTAAATTTCAATGTTTTAAGAAAAGCAGCTCTAGTAACTTTAGCATCATTTTTAACTTTGTCTTTTACCACTTTTTCTTTAATTACTTTTTTAGTAGTAGTTTTAACTGCTTTAACTTTTTTCTTATCATATATTATAGGAATATTTTCTTTTTCATAATTTATATTTTGTTTATGAAGTTCTCTTATTTTATTAAAATAAATTTCACGTTCAGATTCATCATGTATAAATTGATTAATTATAAATATAAGTTTAGTTATAGTATATTTATAAGTATGATCTATCGTTTGAATAATACGTTTATCATTTATAATTCTACTACAATCTAAAAAATTTAAATCATCATTTATAACATCATGTACATCTTTATGTGAAACTCGATTTATACACATTTTCTTATCTGATTCGTCAAGAGGTGTTGTATATTTAGAAGGAATTATAGATTTACTCATATTACAATATGCTCCTTAAATATTATTATTTTTTTAGGTTTACCTAATCTACCATGAAAATATTGAACTATTTTACTAATATTTGTAGTTTCGGTAGTTTGATATGATTTTATAGGACTAAATGCACAATGTAAATCATAATTATAATTAGCTGGAATATGAATTACTATATCGTCGTTCTTTATAAGCCTTGCAACTTGTTTATAATCAGAACTGTTTGTACTAAAATCTACATCTCCATAACAAATTAAATTTGCACTTGTAATTTTAATATTTCTACTACCAAAATATACAATTATTGGTTCTTTATTGTCTAATTTTCTTTCCTCTTTATCTGTTAATGCTCCTATAACAATACGATTACAATCTTGATGATTACCTTTATATTCAGTATGGCAAATCAAACTCTGAAAGCAATCTACTATAGGCATTGGTATCACATATTTCTTTATTTCTGAATTGTAGTTCGACATATTTAATAGTTTCTTTAATAAATTGATTAATTTCTTCTTTTGTGTACTTATTATGTAATTCGGCAAAATCTTTGCAATCAGAATAATTTTCTAATCCAAATTCGCCTCTAGTAATAAATATATATGGAATATTATATGTTTCTAAAAGATATTTTGCTCCATTTCTACCAGTAGCATCAAAATCCAATAGACTTATAATTAAACCATTTTCATTTAATTTTTTCTTTAACCATATATATTCATTAGATTTTAATCTATAATTTTCACTAGGAAGATTTATAATTCCAATATTAAGTTTATTTCCAACCGCCCCGTAGAAAGGTTGTAATGATAAATGACTACCAATGCTTAATCTATCTTTACTAGATTTAGTTATAATTATATAATCATAATCATTTCTTTCTAAATTAGGAAGTCCTTCTAGAACATTACAATTAGTTATAAACTTTAATTCAATATGTCTATTACGTTTTGGAAAATAAAGTTTAATAAGATATATACCTTCTTTATTAACTCCTAACATATAGGCATAACAAGGGTCAGATTGTTTATAATAATATTTTGGTTCATTATAAACAAGACGATTAATGTAATATTGTTCAACAGGTATTACAAAATGGGTATTAAGATAACCTAAATCTATACCTAATTTATTCCAATATTCTTTATCATCTTTATTCCAACTTCTAGGAACTATTTCTATAATAGATTTCTTATTTTTACCTTTATTTATAGCATTTTGTATATTTACATCTAGTTGATTTTGATAAATTCTATTATCAATAGCATCACTAAATGTTCTATAAATATGAGTAAGAATAAAATAAAAATCTCGTTTATTGTTTGTACTAATAGGTCTTTCGTATATTATACTTAAAACATAAGCAACAACTCCATATACATCTTCAAAGAAACCACTACCACCAAAATCTCTAACTTTAAGTCTACCTTTTTTATTATAAGTAATGCCCATGCTTCCATCAGTATCATCATCTCTAAATACAGATTTGATTAAATGATTATACTCGATACAGTCTTTAACTGTATCTATAGGTATATTTAAATATTTACTTACAATTTGTTCTTGACTAATTCTAGATTCAATAAACTCTTTAGTAAGCTTAGATGTATTTACATTACGTTTCATAATAGATATAATAAAAAGGGTAACCTTAGAATTTATATCTAAAGTTACCCCTACATAAACCATTAGCACTAACAACAATTACATATTAAAATGGCATATCTTCAGCTGCACCAGCAAATGCTGCATTATCGTTAGAACCATTATCGAATCCATTCATTGCACCAGGAACAATCATAGCACCTGCACCCATAGGATTATTCATATTTGGAATACCAATAGATGGAGCTTCTTCAAGCTTCTTTGGAGTAATAGATTCTTTAGCCAAATCAAGTCTAACTATAGATGGCATCTGAAGATTAGCACCACTTCCCTTTACAAGTTCTACTACACCTGAACCAAGGAATGTTGGAAATCC
Source organism: uncultured Treponema sp. (assembly GCA_963633325.1). Taxonomy (GTDB): domain Bacteria; phylum Bacillota_I; class Bacilli_A; order Acholeplasmatales; family Anaeroplasmataceae; genus JAEELC01. The sequence goes on along the minus strand of CAVGYR010000001.1, from coordinate 10,675 downwards.
TAAATCCTGATTCTTATTTACAACAGAACGCCATTTACCGTCCTTATTACGAATACAACGAATAAGTTTAATCCAACACTGAATAGGCTTACCATCTGAAGTTTTATAACAAGGTTTAGCAGTCTCATTATCAGCAAGATTAAGTTGACCATTCATCATCATAGCAACATTCTCAAACAATGTACGATATCCTTCAAGAACCTTTTCTGGATCTACTGCTTTATATTCAATATTACCATTCTCGTCTTCAGAATAATCATCTACATCAATAGCCAACATATCTTCCTCTTCAGGAGTCAATTCTCGACCTTTAAGATAAAATACGTCAAGGAAATGCTTTGCATAATTAAGAACATTATCTACTTGCCATGCACTTTTACCGCCAGGAATAGTATCAACATTGCTTTCTACTGGGAATAAAGTTTGATATACATGTCTACGTTCTTTTGGATTACTATGAGTACTAGTAAATTCAAATACCAATCTAGGCATACGCAAACCTGTAAACATTTTTGCTTCTGCATTTTGTGACCATTCTACAGATACATTTTCCAATGTGGCAATAAACAAACCATTACGAGCAGCATCTTTTTCATCAAATTTTAGCTGACTAACAGCAACAGTGTTATTAGTAATACCTCTACGATGTTTCTTAGCAGCATTTGCAACTACTGCATTTTCTTTAGTGTTTACCATAATTCAATTGAATTTTTTATATTGTTATTAATTTTGATAAAAAAGGGAGTGATTACTAATCACTCCCTATAAAGCATTTGTTAATGAATGAACTTATTAATCCTCAGTTGAAGTAGCTTCTACATCTGTATCCTTAGTCTTAGAAGAGATTTCTTCATCAGAAACAAACTCGATAGGATAGATAGTTACCTTTTCAGTAGAATTACCATTAGGTACCTCAATTACTTCTGCATCATCAAGGCAAACCTTAAATACACGCTTAACCTTAAGACGACTATCCTCATCAATACCATCCTTAAGAGTATCCCAAGTAGAAGAATCAGAGAATGTCAACTTCAAACCAACACCTGTAGCAGAAGAACTTGCAGCAGTCTTAGCACCCTCATAAGCAACAGTTGTAGGAGATGCAACATCGTCTACAGTTACAACCTTCTTAATATCCTCATCAGAAGCAGTAGCATCAAGTTTATGAGCAGCAATCAACTCCTCACGATTTTCAGCTACAAACTCATCAATATGCTCAGCCAAATAAGCAGCTTTCTCCTTAGAAGAAACACGAACTACTGCACTAAGTGGCTCACCATTCTTATCTTTCTTAGCATAAGCCTTAGCGATATACCAAGTAGCCAAATCAGATACCAACTGCTTATGACCCTCATAAGATTCCATATCAATACCATTTTCCTGTGCATAAGCAACAACATCAGGATGATTAGTAGCGATAGCCTGCTCTACAGATGCAATAGTATTAACAAACATAATGTTCTCACCAGGAGCAATACCAAGACGCTTTGAAACTGGAGAAGTAATCATAAAACCACCCTTAGTTGTAAGAGCAATCAACTCTGGCTTTGCATTAACTACTGCACTCTTCTGACCACTAACTACTACACTCGCACCAAACTTAATTGAATTTGTTTTCATAACTTATGAAATTTAAATTGTTAAAAATAAAATAATTAATTAATTAATATATAGTATTATTACTATTTATATTATTGTTGAACTTCTTCTATGTCAACTTCTTCAAAGTAATCGGAACTAGGATTTGTATTTCCAACTACTAAGTCTAATTCATCTGTACTCATACAACCCATAAGAATATCGCTTGCTATATCTCTAGCACCAAGCATCCAAGCTCTATGACTAATTAATATCCTAGCATATTTCTTATAAGTATCTTTAGTAAATAATTCAGCAGTTGCTGCTTCCGTATAACTAAAGTGACTTGTGGTATGAGTAAGCACTTCTTTACCATTTATATTTCTATATCTAGTAAATTCATATTCAGTAACATAATCAATAGGTGTAGAAGGTATTCTTATTACTGGATAATTACCTTCTTGAGCAACTTTAAGTGCTTGTATTTTATTAATACATTTTACACACTTAGAACTAATTTCAAATTCACTAAAAATATTACCTTTTAAATCTTGATAATATTTAAGAGGATATACACCTATTGTATCATCAATAGATTTACTTTCTGCTTCTTTTTCGTTTCGACATATAACACAATAATCAGGTAATTGTGCTTGATTGTAAATCGTATTACCATCTGTATATTGATACAGAGGAGTATAATCTTTAGTAGTTTTCCAAGTTACTCCTGCCCTTGATAACAACGACTTAGCAATATGAATATCAATACCTGTCTTACCATTTATCACATGAATATGTTCAATAGCAGTGCTAAAAGGCATATTTAAGTCTTGTGCTCTCATCATTATAGCTAATCCATCTTGAACACTTTTAAGACCACTTTTATCACTTGTTAAAATTTTCTTAAGAAAAAATTCAGCTTGACTAAGCTGTTTCTCATCAAGAAGATTTAAACTTGAAAGACGAGTATTAATTTCATCATGTCTTATAGTCAAACTACGACTATTACCATTATTAGTTTGTTCATTCATTATATCAAAGAGCTTTTTATTATTGACATTGCAAATATAAGACATTTAATTTAATCCACAAGAATAATATCAGAATTTTTATCATCTATAACTTCAATTTCACTAGAATTAACAATAATATGATTTCTATTTAGCTTTTTGTTTTCAAATGCACGTTCTTCAATGCTATTTTTACAAAATAATGTATAGAGTTTTACTTTATTGGCAAACTCTATATGGGTCATTCTATAAAAATAAGTTTGAATATCTTCGCAAAATGAACTAGTTAAAATAACAATATCTACATATATATCTAAAGAATCATCAGGAAGATTATTTGCAGATAGAACATGAATTTTGTTTAAATTGAACATTTGTTGTGCCAATTTCTTTTGTCCTATAACTCCCATCATCTTTCTTTCACCTTTATTTATTCCGCTTTTGATATAAATAGGATCACCATCTATATCGCAAGCTGGGATACTTTCGAGTTTATTATGATAATTCATACATATAGTAGTATCAGAATTGCTATTCAAATATTCAGTTATAGTTGTAGCGAAATCTGGATATTTACTTATAATTAAAATTCGTTTGTCATTATTTGCTTTAACTATATCTAAAATTGATTGTAGTTTAATTTCATTATTTGCAATAAGAACTCCACGTTTTCTAATAATATCATAAACATTATCAGCTCTTTCTTTAAGAGAATTCGGATTATATATTTCGTCAAGTTGTCGATTAAATTCACTAGTCATATCTAAATCATATCGCCAACCATTAAATTCAGCAATAGTATTACAATATCCAATAGCAGACATATTTGTATTTTTATCTCCTATTCTAGCAATATTTATATTATCTAAACTACCAAATATACAAATACTACGATTAATCTCCTCATTATAATATTTTAGAAGTTTATTAGTTTTATCATCTATAATAGTCAAACCAATTCTATACTCTTCTACGGGGCGGTTTACACGTAGTTCATCAAGTTCTTTTTGCTTAAATATAGGTATAACAGGACTTACATCATGAATAGTATTCATAGAATCCTTATCCAATATTTTATTTAATATAATAAGTTTAAATCTACTTTTTATACATAAAGATTCGTCTATATCATCAAATCTATTCGGATTATAATATACAACTAAATGAGGATATATTCGATTTATTTTATCTTCAATATACTCTTTAGTCCATATTTTGATATTACCTTTAGATAATAATGATTTATATGAATTATTATATATTTCATTTTCAGATTTAGTTAAATAGTCAATAATATTATTTCTATCTTCAAAATTATTGACTACTATTACTATAAACATTGTTGGACTTCTATTAAAAAGTCTAGGAAAAGAAGAAGACAAAACCAATAATGGATTCATAGGTTTATATATAATAAATGTACCTATTCCTTTATTATTTTTCCATTCTTCTACTCCTTTATTAATTAATTCTTCTTCTGTCATTTTCATTTATTCAAAATCTTCATCGTCAAATAGTGAATTATATAAACCAAAATTACGTTTAAGCATTACTTTACCACTTAAAAGTTTCTTATTACTATCACCTTTTTGATTAGGACTAATCTTTAATTTGATTGGATTAATAATTTTATATGCTTCTTCATAATAATATTTATAATCAATCATACGTTCAGATATATCTTTATCGTCTAATAGATTAAGAATTTTAACTGGTTTACCAGATGCTAAAACACTACGAGAATTTGTTGTAACATGACGTTTACATATAACAACACCTTTTGTAGAAACATAAAATCTAACATGACGTTGAGAAGTTATAGTTTTAACCTTACCATTTTCTACAACATCATATACTACTTCAAATTGTTTACCTACATTTTGAGTTTTACAAAAAGATAGAATATCTTTATGATTCTGTAATGTTTCCATTACACCAACTCCATGAGCAAAATATTCAAAAACAGCTTCTGCAACAATAGGCATATCATAACCTTTTTTCAAATCTTTAAGATATTGTTTAGGGTCAAGACTACCTTTATATTCAATTTTATTATTACTTTGAATATCAAAATAATTATTAATATTGAGCGTAACAAAAAGTTTATATCGTTCAGAATCTGCTTCTAGTTTATTTTGTTTACACCATTCATCAGTAATTTCTTTAAATTTATCTTCTTTATCTACAGGAAGTTTAACAATAATACCATCAGTATTTGCTGAAACAACATGGATGTCATTTAATTCTAGGGATTCTATTACCATCATTACCATTAATTGTCCATTAATAGTTACTTGCATTTGTGCAAATCTATCATAAAGATAATAAGAATCAAATCCGAATTTACCATAAATTGCATTAATTACAATCTTTAATGCTTCAGCAGCTAACTTATTATGTACACCAGTAATAATTAATCCATCTTTATCATCAGTATGTTTACATTTAATACGAGTTATTCTAAAATAATCAACCATTTTAGTAAATACTTTAGCATTTAAATGTTTTGGTGCAATATTATATGCAACCATTACACTAGGGTAAAATGAACTAATATCATAATGTATATATGTATATTTGTCAGTACTAGTTAATACATCAGGTCTATCCTGACTATGTAGTCCTCCAGTAGCAATAGTATATTTAGTTCCATAAAAAGTTATTTCCTTAACAAAAGCATCTTTATTAGTTCTATATATTACAACCTTTTTCATATCTTCAAGCATATCTTGAAGTTCTTTAGTTTTGAAACATATATGAGGAAATATAATTTTATTAAAACTTAAAGCAGTTCTATTAGTACGAAGATTTTTAAAATCATTTACATGTAAACCACTCATTTCAGAATAAAACTTATATAAAAGTTTATCTGCAATATTACTTCTAGCACTACATAGCAAATTAAGATTAAATGCGTTACTTAATGAATATCTAAGTTTGATTTCATCAGGTTTTTGTCTAGCAATTTCACAAACTAAATAGACATCATTTTTATTATAATGAAGCATTGGTTCGATATATTTAGGCAAAACATAACGTTCAAAGTCATTTGTAAACAAACTATCAAGTTGTTCATTAGACATACCTCTATATGAATCTTTCTTCCTATATATATCTCCTTCTTCATCATCAATAGGAGGTAAAGTAAAATCAAGAAGATTATACCATTTAAGATTAATACTTACTTGTTTTAAACTTTTACCAAACTTATTTCGAGCACCAGTATTTTTATCTACGTTTACTCCAGCACTATTTAAAGCATATACTTTAAATAAATCTACAGTTGCCCAAGGAAGTTTATAATTTCTAATTAGTTTAAGTTCATTATCATTCCAAAGTGCATCTTTATCATCTTGAAGACTAATAATCTTATCGTTAATAGATTTGAGTTTCTTGCATAATTCTTTACTATTATCTATATGATTAAAAAGCATCATATATGCTTTAGTCATCATATCATCATAAGCTTGATTATTATATCCAAACATATCATATCTATGAGGAACATCGTCTACAAAATATGCTTCTTTAGATTGAATAAATTGAACTATTTTTAATAATTGACTATCATCAGTATCACTAACATAAAAAACCCAAGATTTAACTTTATCTAGTCTTGATTTAATTTCTTCAACAGTAAGACATTCTGTTAATGCTTTCCCATTACAATCAGCAAACGTTCGTAGATAATCATTCATATCTACAAAAGTAAAACTAATCATATTAGGAAAGCACTCTATATCATAAGCTAAACTATGTATCACAATACTTTAATTTCATATCCATTATATTTATTGTCTTTACACGCATTATACCATTTAAGTAAATTATCACAAAATTCATTATATTTTGTTGAATCTGTATATTTAACAAAAGGTGAATAAGAAACTGCATATCCACGAATATTACGTTCTTTACTTATAAATAAAGTATTAGTATAAGTGGAAATATCACTAATTCCTAAATAATAACGAGCAGCATCACCTAATAAAAGAATTTTAATAGCATTTGTATTATTAATATCTTTTATAGTATGAATTAGACAACGTTTAATTATATCTTCTGTTAAAGGACATTTATCAACAATACTACAACGAATAATAGGAACAATAAAATAATCATCTATCCCCCCCGTAGAAGAGTGTAGAACTTCATTTATTATTTCCACATATTTACTAAATGACATACATTTATTTTTATAAGCCAAATAATCAACATTAGGTACAACTATTATTTTACCATAAATAGGATTACCTACACCTTTTAGATTATGACACTTATTATTAAATAAACGAAGAGCGCATTGTTCACATGGATTATTCATTAGCTGATTTTAATTCATGAACAACATTATTAGTGTTTTCAGTATTTTCTACCAACCTATTAATATCCTTATATTCTTCATCACTTACTTGTTTAAATCCAAATTGAGGAACAAAATCTTTATACAATGTAGTGGTGAACAGATATGTAGTATTTTTCGCCCAAGCATTTTTATTTGTAAGACGATTTCCAAAAAGTTCTATAATTCCATCTACATGAACACGAACTTCATTTATTCTATATAATTTAGATTTATTGTTCGAATTAGATTTTGGTGATTTAAATATATCTCCAACTTTTATAGGACATATATTTTTTATACCATTTATATACTTATCATCGTTTTCTTTGATTTTATTATTAAAATCTTTAATAAGTTTATTTCTATCTTCGATATATTTTGTAACTATTTCTTTAATATCCATAATTTATAAGATTATATAATTAATACTTAAATTTTGATTTATAGAGCGTTTAAATTTATTGATATATGATTGCATCATATTCAACAAATTGTGTCATATAAATCAAAATAAATCATTTGTAGATAAAATTTATATTCATAATTGCTTATTGAAGGTCATATTTCATATAAACTTTATATTTTGCTCTACTAATTGCAACATATAATCTACGATTAATTTCTTCTGCATTTTTATATGGTTTACCATATTTATCATAAACAATGTCATTAATATCGACTAAAACTGTATGATAAGTAGTGCCTTGAGCTTTATGACAAGTCAAAGCAAAACCATAATCTATATTTCTTGTATATAATATAGTACCATCAGCTTTAGCTATATTTTTAAGCAAAAGACAACCTTCTTTAAATTTATAATAATCTTTCCAGGCTTTAGCTCTATTTGCTTTATTGGCTTGTTTTGCAGAATCAATTAATTCTTTAGATAATTTACAATATTGGATTACAGAAAATTTATCAGTATGGTCTAATACAAATAATGGAGCAGTTATGCCACCACCAAATACAGCTTGAAATTTAACCATAAATCCTTTAATCTTTGTATTTGGATGAGTATAATTTACTATGTCATGTATTATATAATCTTCTGAATTTCTGATAATAATATCATTAAAATCATCAACTATAGTAATATAACTAGTAACTAAATCATTTTTAGTTAAAACACATTTATCTGCATTATAAATAATATTATTTCTAATAGTATCATTCCAACTGGCAATTGTATTATTAGTATAAGAAATAACTCTTACATGATCTACATCTTTAGTTATTTCTTCACTATTAAATTCTAATTTAACTCTATTCTTAAATTCTTCATCATTTAAAACTTCATATCCTTTAGTTAAAGTATCATCTAAACTAATTTTATTCTTAATTATATAATTTAGAAATGTAAAAGATTTATTTTTAATATCATTTCTAAGCATATTAAGAACATCTAGTAAAGGGTTATCTTTATCTTGTCTTACAATTTCTGTAAGACTAAAACTTTTAATAGATTTAAATGCAGGAACTGTAATCTCTCCTACGGGGCATAATTGATAATTATCACCAACATATATAACTTTACAATGTTCTTTAATAAATTCTCTTTCCATAAACTTTAGAAGTCCAAAGTTTATCATAGAACTTTCGTCAATTATATATAAACTATAATTATCAATTTTAATTTTACCTCTAGGGTCAAAAGGAGGATTATTAATATTAAAATCTTCAACATTAAAATTAAGTCTAAGACCAAAATCAGATTGAAGAGTATTAATTTTAACTCCTTTTATATTACTTAATGAAGTTCTAATAACTCTTACTGCTTTATGTGTTGGAGCAGAAATTCCTATTTGAGAATAAGAAATATTACAATTCTTAATAATAGCTTTAAGTAGAAAAGTTTTACCGACACCAGCAGAACCAATTATAGCTCTTTTAAAATCAGAAGGATTAAAAGGAGTTTTAATCCATTCTATTATATTTATATAAGCATCTAATTGACCTTTAGTTAAATTAGAAATATCCACTGCATCTTTCAAATTATATTTATTTGTTACTACAGTAGGATTATCGTCTATTTTATGTTTAATAGCTTCCATTTAATTTCCTCATCTTCTATTTGTTTTTTAATATTAAAAACAGAATCTTTGGCGTCTATTCCATCAATAGTTACACAATTTCTAAATTTAAATTGTTGTTCACCATCAATTTCAACAAGCCATCCTCTTACTATCCAATTTAAAGCAAAAGGAATAAATCTATTAGGATCTCCAGGAAAAGTAAGCATATGAGTATAATCTCTAATTATACATATATAATTACCTCTCAATAGAGATTTTGTAAAAATAACAGGTTTATTATGTAAATCATAACTATCTTCAGTAAATGATACAGTTATAGGTTTATATGGAATTTTAGTTATCATATCAATTTTAATAAACTTTCCAAGTTTATTGATTATTTCATCATAACTGATAATACATTTATAAATTCCATTTTCTAATATAACTTTACCATTAATTAGTTTAGTTAATTGAACATTATATTTCCTTTTACTAATATATTTAGGTTTAGGTTTATTGACTTTAGCTTTAAATGTAAATTTGGAAAAATCTATCATTTACGTTTATCAGTCAATTTATGTTCCTTTTTAATACGTTTATGTTCTCTTATAGATTTTTTATCATCATCAAACTTAATATTATTAGCTTTAGCACCAGCTTGATAATTAACTACATAGCCGCAATAATTCACTAAATAATCGATACGACCCCAAGTATGAATACCGATAACACTTTTATCTCCGATAATAATATGATTACCATCAATTCTAGCTACTCGACTAACACTTTTCAAATCACTTTTTTCGTCATGTTTCTTTGCCATTTTACAAAAGTTTAAATTGTTAATAAATTAAATAAATTTAGAGATAATCTCTAATAGTACTCTTAGTTGGTTTCGCACCATAAGCCGTATTTCTACACTTACTAAGAGTTAATTAATTAATTGTTATACTAAATCGGGAGGAAAATTACCATATTCTCCATATTGCTTATATTCTTCTATTGCATTATCTATTATAGATTCTTCTGCAACATCATAATCAGGACAACTATTTATCTTCTCCATAAGGCAATACATTATGCAAATAATTAAGTATTTTAATTACTTCTTTGTCTTGTAACAACATTTCGCATATTTCTCTATTTTTAAATGCTACAAGTCTTACACGTTTAGATACATTATTATTTAAAATAACATATTGGTGTTTAGCCATATTAAAACCGATACTAAATCCTAAATCAGTTTCAGTAGGTTTCCATCCATTATTATAATATCCAGCAATAGCAGCTAAATCAAATATTTTGCTATATCTGTCTACTATTTTAGCTTTATTTGTATTATTAATAATAAATTCTAAATTTACAGCTTTATTTTTAAAAGTAATTATACCATGTTCAAAATCACTATTTTTTACATCTATTTCTTTATTTTCAGGAATTTCAATTTCAACAAAGTCTTTAGATTTAGATTTAGATTCAGATTCAGATTCAATTACTTTCTTAAATACAACATTTTTTCTATCAACTCTACAATGAGGAACACAAGCACATATATTTTGTATTTCTTTTTGTTTAATTGTAGAAGTTGAACAAACATCTTCCAAATCACATCCTTCACATACATTTTTTTTATGTACTTCTGTTACGATATATTTAGAATTATTATACGTAAATACAGTACCAACTGCAATATTACTATTATTATTAGTATTCATATAATCTTATAT